>NZ_JBFVFE010000012.1:0-93941 GCF_052728615.1 Mariniflexile sp.
TAAAAAATTGTGGTTTAGTTATTTTTTAATATTTCAATTTAAGTACAGTTACATCGTTGCTACCTGTGCTTTTATATAATTGTTCATTTTGAAAAGAAATAATGCTGTTACTACCAATGTGATTAATGCGCCTCCTATGTATGCTACTTGGGTGGGTAATTGAAATCCTTCAGGAGCTACCAGAATATAGGTGCTGCACACCATGGTCATGAATACAGCTGGCAGTGCGGTAATCCAATAATTTTTATTTTCATAGCATAAATATGCTGTGATGGTCCAGAGTACAATGGTTGCCAATGTTTGGTTGCTCCATGCGAAATAGCGCCATATAATGGCAAAATCAATTTGCGTGAGTAAAAAAGCAATAACAAACAAAGGAATGGAAACATATAAACGGTTTTTAAATTTTTTCTGGTTGATTTTAAAAATATCCGCAAGAATAAGTCGTGCCGATCTAAATGCTGTATCGCCTGAAGTTATAGGTGCTGCAACGATTCCCAATAATGCCAAAATGCCTCCAAAGCCTCCTAACATATTAAGGGAGATTTCATTGGCAGCCCAAGCGGCATTATTGTTATTAGCTATCATGGCCTCATTCAATCCATTTACATTACCAAAAAAAGTCATGGCTGCGGCTGCCCATATTAAAGTGACGATACCTTCCGTAATCATGGTGCCATAAAATATCTTTCTTCCTATTTTTTCATTTTTCATACAACGTGCCATTAATGGGGATTGCGTAGCATGAAAACCAGATATCGCACCACATGCAATGGTTACAAAAAGTATAGGAAAAAGAGGTGTTTCGTCCGGGTTGGTTTTCATATTATACAAATTGGCTGGAATGATTTCTGGAATATGATAGTCTCCAAAAACCAAAGCAATAAACAATCCTAAAGCCATAAATAACATGGCAACGCCAAATACGGGATATAGCTTACTGATCAACTTATCTATGGGAAGTAACGTGGATAGCACATAATAAACTAAAATGATGGAAACCCAGCCCCAAACACCCCAGCTCACACCCGTCATGCCATCGATAATCTTTGCTGGTCCCATTAAAAAAACAGTACCGACAAATATCAATAGCACAATAGTGAACAAGCGCATGATGTGTTTGGCATTATTACCAAGATACACCCCGACAATTTCGCTGATACTCAATCCATCATGTCTTACGGATAACATCCCCGAAAAATAATCGTGCACGCCTCCTGCAAAAATGCTCCCCAATACAATCCATAAAAAGGCTGCTGGACCAAACATGGCACCGGCAATAGCACCAAAAATGGGCCCTAGACCTGCAATATTCAAAAACTGGATTAAAAAGACTTTCCATGTAGGCAAAACCATAAAATCCACGCCATCTTCCAATCTGGTAGCAGGTGTTTCACGTTCTGGTTTTACACCAAAAACACGCTCCACAATTCTACCATAAATGAAATAACCTAATATGAGTACGCCTATTGCTATGAAAAATGAAATCATTTGATTATTTTTTATTGTTTATTTTTATTATTTATTGGGCGACATGTAAATTTCAAGAACACTTCCGGCTTTAATATCATTATATTCTATTTTATTTGCTTCTAATTTTTTTCCATTTAGAAGCACCTTTTCTACATATTTGTTTTTAGCAGAGTTATTCATCACTTCAATTTTAAAACTTCCATTTTTAAGTTTTATTTCAGCGGAATCGATCATCGGTCTGCCAATATAGTATTGGTTATCGCCTGGTGTCATTTGATATAAACCGATTGCATTTAGAACATACCAAGCAGACATTTGTCCGCAGTCTTCATTCCCAATAATACCTTCTGGTATTGGGGTATAAAACTGTTTCATAATTGAATCTAAAACCTCTTGCGTGCGCCATGGCCGGTCGCTAAATTGATACATATAGGGTACATGATGACTTGGTTCATTACCATGCGCATACTGACCGATAAGCCCCGTAATGTCTGCTGAAGCGTTATCGCCTTCTATTTCAGAGGATGTTGTAAACAAGTTATCAAGCCAATCGCCCAATGCTTTTTTTCCACCCAACATAGTGGCGAAGTCGTTTACCGCATGTGGCAAAAAGGGCGTCCATTGATAGGAGTTTCCTTCTACAAATTCTCCTTCTAAATGATTGGAAAATCTTGGGTTGAAATTTTTACCCCAAGAGCCATCTGAATTTTTACCCCGCATGAATTTTATTTCAGGATCAAAATATTCTTTATAAGCCTCCCCTTTTTTATAATAGGTTTCAGCAATTTCTTTTGCACCTAAAGCATCTGCCATTTTTGCAATACACCAATCGTAATACGCCATTTCCAATCCATACGAAACTGATTCTTTTGTTTTATCCAAAGGCACAAATCCCATTTTTTCTTTGTAATAGATTTGCTCTGGCATCACCATTTCTGCTCGGGTACCTTTGTGTTTTTCATGAAATTCTGGTTGCCATTTCGAGCTTAAAAGTGCTGCATCTAACAACTTATTTGGTATAGAATCTATAAGCCCTTTATTTACTGCATCAGATAGGATAGCCACTGCTGGATACCCAACCATAGTCCCTGTGTAATTACCATTTAGCTGCCATTTTGGAAGCAATCCACCTTCTTGGGATTGTTGATACAAATCATACACCCAATCTTTTGACCTATCAGGTTCTATAATGGTCATTAAAGGATACCAAGCCCTAAAAGTATCCCACAAGGAATAGGCGGAATAGCGTTTTAAATGCGTGTTTTTATGTATTTCATTATCCATACCACGGTATCTTCCATCTGCATCACTGTACAGCATAGGTGCTATTTTTGTATGGTATAAAGCGGTGTAAAAATTCTTTAAAACGGTAGTGTCTTTAGATGTGATGGTTATCGCTTGCAGTTCATCGTTCCATAGGTTTTGAGCATGCTTTACAACATCATCAAAAGTTTCTAAATCCGCTTCGGCATTTAGGTTTTGTTTTGCTCCCGCTTGGTCAACCGCAGAAACGGCTACTTTTACATTTAAGGGTGTTTCCAGTTTTCCGAAAGTGGCATAAACAGTGGTATTAATTCCTGAAGCAGAAGTGGCGTCCATCGTTTTCCCATCTACATTTATTACATGAGAAAGGATGGGTTTATCAAAAACACAGGTAAACCAAATAGGGTCGTTTGCTGCCCATCCTGATGTTTTTCTATAACCCTGAATGGTGTATTCATCAATAATTTGAATACTACTTTCTACCACTTTATGTCCCCAGTTGGCTTGTAAAATATGGGCCAAATCTACCATAACATTAGCATCATCAGACTTTGGAAACTGATAACGATGTCTTCCTGAATACAGCGTTGTTGTTAATTCTGAAATCACGTTCCAGGGTTCGACAGTCACTTTGTAATAACCTACTTCTGCACGCTCCTTATCATGGGAAAATGCACCAACAGGTTTTTCATTATTGAATTCCCCCGTAAAGGGCAATAAAAGTACATCGCCTAAATCACCAATACCCGTTCCGCTTAAATGGGTATGGCTAAAGCCATATAATGTTGTATCGGCATACGAATAACCACTACTTGCTTCCCAACCCAACAATTGGGTATCGGGACTTAATTGTATTCTACCATGTGGCAACGTGGGTCCGGGAAACGTATGTCCATGACCGCCTGTACCTACCATAGGATCTACATATTTAAGAACATTTTCGACTATTATTTTTTCTGGATTATTAGCAGAAGTTTTCTTATCAATACCGTTACAAGAAGTTTGCAAAAGGCATAATATTCCTAAAATAAGATATGTAGCATGTTTTATTATTTTCATCTTAGCATCAGTTGTTTATCTCTAAATTATAATCCCAATCCATCACCGTCGCTATTGTTGGTATGATATGCTTTGCCATTTTTAATTGCCCTTTATAGGATGGGTGCGAATCGGATCCTAAATCGCTAGTTGAATTTAAAAGTGCTTTGGGAATGCCTATAAAATGAATGTTCAATTCTGGGTTTGATTGTTTCATATCATTAGCCAACTCTTTAATATTTGTATAGGCGGGCTCGTCTATTAATGGGCCACAAATAAGAAAAACAGGAATGTTTCCATACACATCTTGTATTTTTTCTATGAGCGATTTATAGGTGTTCTGAAAAATAGCTTTATCTGGATATGGCTTCGTAGAATAATCGTTCGTACCTAAATTAATAACCAACATATCGGGTTTCCATGAATTGAAATCCCACAACAGACTATTATCTGTATCTAAAATTTGATTGAAACGCATAGGCATCGTGGCACGATCTACCGATACTTTGTTTTTGGCGCCATAATTTCTAACAACCCCTAAACCAGAATGTGCTATAACGTGGCAATCGGCATTGAAAGCTTTTGATGTGATCAACGCATAAGATTGGTTGACATTTTCCGTACTCGGAAGAAATTTTTCATGTCGAGATGCGCCTTCTGTACCATACCCACAAGTAATCGAGTTTCCTATAAATTCAATTTTTCTTGAAGTTTTTAATTTAGATATTATCAGTTTTTCATTTTTAGGAAGATATACGCCTTTAAAAACAGCAATTCCCATCTCGCCTTCTGTTCTTTTTTGTAAGCGTAACGTATGTATACCTGCCTTTTTAATGTCTTTAATTTTGATTATGGAATCATTGGGTTGATGTAAAACACTATGCAACGTATCATTTAGAAAAAGGTTAAAATAATTCCGAGCGCCACCTTTAAGTGATAGAGCTATTTCTGAACCCGTGAATTGAAATTGAATGGTTGAATTTGGCCAATCAAAGCGTACTTGTTCAGGATTTGTTTTATCAAATCGCCCGATATATTGAAAGCTTTCATGTGTAGCAGGAAAAAATGTTGACTGCCCAATAACATGCATTGAAACCACAAATAAGAATAGTAACCCCATTAATATTTTTGAAAGTGTTTTCATGTGCTTATATTCATTGTTTTTTAACGGTCATCCAGATAGCTATCGGGACTGTTTGCTATTTATCTTTCTCTTATGCATTAATGCTTTTGACCTGCTCGTTTCATAATTATTTTTCAATAGGCAATAACTCGCCAAAATGATTTACATTGTGCATTTCAAACGGATTAAGTAATGCATCCAATAATACGGCGGCTTGTTTTCTACTTAAATTATCATCGCATTTTAATTCGTTTAGTTCATAAGATTTTAAGACTAAGTTTCCTTGTTTCTTTAGTTTTTTTAATGATGTGTTTTTATCGTTTCCTGCTTCTTTTTTAATCACTTTAATAACAGTCAGCAATTCTTTATAAGAAACGGTTTCTTTGTTAAAATCTAATGCATCTACATTTGTCCAACCTTTTAGTCCCGTTTTTAAATCTGTAACTGTTAACAAACTATCTGGATAAATATGGGTGTGATTTTTCCAGCCTATATTTTTCCCTTTACCTTTTAACATACCCGTGGCACCAATACGTTGTAATGCTTTAAAGGCGGGGTCTGTATGTTCAATATCCGAATATGGCATCAAATAAACATTCGCATCCAATAATGCTTTTTGAACTTGCCTTACCGAAACTTCAGCAGGAGTTTTGTTTTGCTTCGCGGAAAGTGCTGCCAAAGCGCCAGATGCTTGCCCAATTAGGATACAAACTGGTTGTAACCTTGTGGTGCCGTTTACTATATTGGTCACTGAAATGGATTTTTCGGAAACTATAAAATTAGCCGTCTCTTTTGGTATTAATGTCCCTAAAGGAATGCTATAGGAAGGGACTGGATAAAAATGCAAGTCCGGTAACTTATCGGCTTCTGGATAACGATTATGATGATGATCGATAGGGTAATCCCCCACTGCAATCCCAGTTCTGTAAAGCGGTTTTTCTTGTTGGAAAGGTCTTGCCAAATCATTTACCGTAAAGCGCACCAATCCGTTTATTCTTCTGGATTCTCTGTGATAAGGGATGAAAGGCAATCCATCTTCTGTTGGATACACATCATCTGCAATCCCTAAATTTTCAAAACCCAGTTCATTTTGCAAATAATAAACATAATTAAGCGTGAAGTCTTTTGCTTTTTGGATTTCTTCAGCACGCTCTTCAGCATTCAATTCAATAATATTTGTATAATAATCGTTACCGTAAATGGGCCAATTAATCATATAATAACCGTTTGGCAATTTTCCGTATTCCATCATATAATCGCAATCCCATAATTTAGTTTTTGCCATTTCCTCCGTACACTTGCCTTTACAGGTACATAAAAAAGGTGTCGGATCGTAATTTTTGGGTTTATCGAGTTTTGCTTTTAAAGAATCTTTGTAATCTTTAAGAATGGCCACATAGGTTAAATCTTGCACGATGTTATTCGCTTTCTCTGGAGCAATTTCTTCGCCTGTATCAAATTTTGAATCCATACCCATGTCATAGGGTATTCCCACTTTGGCAGCGATATCTCCTAACTCGGTAGCATCTATAACTATTTTAGCTTGGATATTTTTCTCTTCTCCGTTTACACGATACGTTATTTCCCAACCATCATTAGACTTTGTTATTTTTTCTGTTTTTGAATTAAAAACCACTTGTAAGTTTGATTCTTTTTTTGCCATGTCTAACAAAATCTTTGCTCCAACTTGTGGTTCAAACAACACATTGCTTACCCAACCTGTTTTAAGTTCTTCCTCGCCACCATAGTGTGCACTTAATGCTTGCTTATATTCTTCCCACAAACCTGAATGTAAATTGTAATTGCCATCTACGGCACTAACCCCTGCAGACGTCAACATGCCTCCCAACCAAGGTGTTTCCTCTAAAATAAGCACAGAAACGTCCATTCGAGCAGCTTGAATACCTGCCATAGTACCACTTGCTCCGCCACCAATTACCAAAACATCGATAGTATTTTGGTTTATCTGGTTTTGGTTTTGGGTATAAGATACACTTCCTAAAAGGAAACTTACAACTACTAAAAATAGTTTCTTCATGTTAGATCATTTTGTTAATGTCATTTTAACATTTTTTATATCATTGACCCCTCCGCCTATCGGCAACTCCCCTTGAAAAAAGGGAGGAATTATTACGACATTGATTTTTAATGATTTGAACTTATTGTTTCAATTTTTGTCAATTATTTAGCAATTTTCTTTGTTTTTCTCTATACTCTTGGTATCTATTGTACAAATGGCCCGCTTGTAAATAAGCCGATTGCGGACTCATAAAATGAGAAAACTCAAAAGTGATGGCTTTTTGGATGCCTGCTTTTTTAGCGAGTTCTAATTTCAATTCTAATTTATCCCATTTAATAGGTAAAAATTTGATGGGCATATCCCGATCAAAAGTCTCCGTATTGGTCCAACATTCCATACCAAATTCTTCCGCCAATTCCTTATTGACTTTTAAAAAATCTATCAATTCACGATACGCCACATGACCATCTTGAAACGCCACAATATCTACAGCTTCATGGATTTCCTGAAAAATTTCGCGCCAATCCGCTTTATGGGCTTCCAATGAAACGCCTGCCGTTTTAAGAACTTCATGGTCATATTGACTGATGTTCTTAACGCCATCTATATATGGCGAAATCATGGTTGGTAAGCCATTGGACATGGCTTTACAATGGGTTCCTAAGGTTTTGTATAATTGTATGGCGGGATTGTTCTTTCTGCTTATCTCATGGGAAATATACCAACCTTTAAATGCTGGATAATGACCATAATGCTCCCAAACTTCATCTATAACGGCCTTGTTAATAGCAACCTCAGCTTCATAATCGCCATTGACCCAATATTTGCCCGAATCGTACAATCCGAAATAGAATTGTAAATCGTATTTTTCACTTAATTCCAAAAATAGTTTCAATAAGTCTGTTGAAGGTTTGAAAGCATCTACTTCACGTTGTAGTACGCTTGACGGATAGGTAATCCATTGTTTATAACCGCTCCGAATCATGATAACCATTTCGATGCCCATGTTTTTCATGTGCTTAAAATCGGTATCCCATTCTTCCCTACCCCAGTTTTGGTGTGGGATATCATGACTTATCTCATCTATAAAAGTGCCTTTTATCATGCTTGTTTTTTATTCTTTTTAATTCAACTATATTTTAACACTAAATAACAAAAACATCTTATAACATTTAAACAATTAATCCTCTTAACCCCTCCGCCTATCGGCACCTCCCCTTAAAAAAAGGGGAGGAATTATTCCGGAACTGATTTACTAATGATTTAAACTTAATTAAATCTTGTCAATTACTTAGCTTTATTCTTAATCTACATTTTTTAAATTGTTGTACCACGTCTTTTTCAAAATTACGGATGTTACAACAAAAACGATAACCGAAATGATGGTTTCCCTAGTATTTCCGGTAAGTAAATACAATGGAATAACAATCATGCTCATTTGCCAAATAATTCCTATTGCCACATTAAAGGCATCTCTTTTAAAATCTTTATTTTCCTGAAAACCAGGATCCTCTTTTAAAATTTCATCTCTTATGGGTCCCCAGAACCCCCACGGTCGGGTTTGCTTGTAAAACTGTTTTAAGATGGACATATCTTCTGGTTTTGTCAACATAGTGGCCAACACACAAGATAAAAATGAAATAAGAAATATGACGGGGAAAATATAAATATCAATAATATCTGGATATGCCATTCTCGCCAAAGGAGGAACGACCAGTGATGCTAAAAGACCACCAAGCATCCCAGCAAAGTATCCCATACCATTAAAACGCCACCAAATCCATTTTAATACGTTTGCCGCAGCATAACCACCAAAAAGCGATGATGTTATCCAAAGGGTCAAACTATTCAAAGAGGTTACAAAGAGTCCAAAACTCACTCCAATAATTACCAACGCTAAACTGGAGGCATAACTGTAACGAATCAATTTTTTGTTTGAAGCCTCAGGATTTATATATTTTTTATACAAATCGTTCACCAAATATGCTGGTGCCGCATTTACAAACGCTGCGAATGTTCCCATAAAAGCTGCCAACAAGCCTGCCAACAAGAGTCCTTTTACACCAATAGGCACAAAATTTTGTATGGCCATGGGCAATACCATTTCAAAATCCATATTAGCGCCCATAGCTTGCAAATCTGGTTTTAAATATACCAATGCCAAAACCGCCAAACCTGCAATCATTAAATAACGTGGAATGAACAATACCAATGGCGTTAAACCGCTCATTTTTGCAGCTTCGGAAGGGGTTCTTGTTGATAAAATACGTTGCATGTCGTAACTTGGAACAGGCCCCGCTAAACTTGCGAACACCCCTTTTAAAATCATCATCATGATGAGCATTCCGAACATTTCATAGCCGTCGGAGACTATTTTATCGTTGAGCTCGGGAAAGGTCTGCGACCAATCCAAACTTAAATTCCACTCTGGCATTAAATTACTCCAACCTTCGGGCGTAGCTGCAGCTACTTGCTCTGGAGTTACTTGATTGTAAGCAATAATTCCAACGGCAACACATGCCACCGTCATGATTAAAAACTGGATTACCTCGGTGCTTACCACACTATACATACCTCCTTTAAGGGTGTAAAGTGTTGTGATTCCAATAATAATAAGAGCATACGATTGTTCTGAAGTGAGATGGAGTGCGATAATATCAGCCGATAAATCCCATGGTAAAAAAGTGGTGGCAAATTTGCCAATGCCTTCTACAAAATAGGCTATAAACCCAATGACACTTACCACAGCAAACACAACCACTATGATGTGTGCTAAACGGCCTCCTTTACCATCGCCAAAACGGAAGGTAATCCATTCGGCGCCGGTCATAGCATTGGATCGTCGCATCCAAATAGCAAGAAAAACCATAACGAAAATTTGGTTCCACACGGGCCATAGCCAAGGAATCCAGGCACTTTTTAGTCCGTAAACAAAGGTTAACGTCACCGTCCACATGGTACCAGAAATATCGAACATGCCCGATGCATTGGACAGTCCTAAATAGTACCATTTAATTTCATTACCTCCCAAAAAATAGGATTCTAAGTTTTTTGATGCTTTTTTAGACAGATAAAAGCCCAGAAAAAGAGTCAATACCAAATAGAGCATGACAATTGAAATATCAATCCAAGATAAATTCATTTGATTTAGTTTTTGGTTGGTCTATAAAATGTTTTTATGTCATTTTCAAAAGCACTTAACCCTTCATAGAAAAAATAAACTTCGCCGTTTACCCCTTCTTCTCTATTGGTCTTGAGCATAAAATTGAATAACTCTTTTGACGGTCTTTGATCATCTACCTGAATTAAAATCCCAGGAAAAAATAAATGTCTTTTTTCAGGAATGATATAGGACATGGTTTTCTTTAAGGTTTTTTGGTAGCTTAAAGAATCTTTACGGTACACTTGCGGACACAACAGATCCACATAGCCATGATTGATCCATGTAGGCCAATCTTGTAGATATTCTTCTTTGCTCCATGGAAATACGCTAGGGGCCATGGAGACAATACAGTCGGGTTTAATGGCTTTAACGTCCTCATACAACTGTTTTAAATAGTCATTCAATATTTCTGAACGCCAGTTTACCCATTCAAAATCCTTATAATTTTCGGGCGGTGGGTTGCCACCATGTTCGACCTTATACCATGCTACTGTTTTTGGATTATAACCTCCAGAGGAAGGCATTGCAGGTAATCGGTCATCACCTTGTATGCCATCGACTTCATAGTTTCTAACAACCTCTAAAACCAAAGACGATATAAAATCTTGAACTTCGGGGTCTAAAGCATTCATCCAATCAAAATTATTTTTGGTACAGATGCTTCCATCAGAAGTCAACGAAGCCCATTCTGGTTTCAATTTTATTAATATCCCTCCATTTTCGTTATAGGACGACGCAAAGCCAAATTCAAACCAAGCAAATACTTTTATATTATTGGCATGTGCCACATCTATAAGTTCTTGCAAGGGGTCCCTGCCATTATTTTCGGGGTCTAAAATGGGATCGATTTCCACCCCCGTAAAATTTTTCATGATGGCACTTCGGTACATAGTTTGTGCTTTGTTCCAAGTAACCACAAAAATGGTATTGATGCCAAGATCTTTACATTTTAAAACGGCCTTTTCAATATTTGCCTTTGTATAGAGCGCCTCACTCGCTACATTGGTTAGCCAAACGCCTTTTACGGGTTCATTATATCCCATTGGGAATTTAGGTGCGGAAGTATCGCTCTCTTTCAAGATTTGATTTTCCTTCTTGCACCCCAAGTTTAAATAAAAAACACCAATGAGCGCTATTAATATTAAGTGTTTCATGTGTTTATATTAGTGTTTTTTAATTGTCATCCCGATAGCTATCGGGACTGTTCGCTATTAATCATTTCGTTGGGTGATAATGCTTTTAACATGCTCGTTTCATGTGTTTCCTATGTTTCAAAAAAAGTTTAAAACTTAATGTTTTGACCCCTCCGCCTATCGGCATACCGAAAAATCGGTACAAGCTATCCCCTTGGAAAAAGGGGAGGAATTAAACCCCTCCGCCTATCGGCACCTCCCCTTGGAAAAAGGGGAGGAATTAAACCCCTCCGCCTATCGGCACCTCCCCTTGGAAAAAGGGGAGGAATTATTTAGGAACTGATTTACTACTGATTTGACCTTAATTAAATTTTGCTATGTACTTAAAAAATACAATGTTGTGCATTATCATAATAGAGACAAGAAATAAATCTCTATCTATTATTGTAAAGCTATTTAATTGTCAAATTTTTTCTAAACACAAACCATTATTTTGGTGGATATTTAGTTGTAAAATATTCAGAATTCAATTTCAATCCTTCAAAATAGAAAAACACTTCACCACCTATCCCATTGGCTCTGTTTTCATTGACCATCTTTTCAACAAGCTCACTGGAATTGTTATTTGTACCAACGCCCAATAAAACGCCAGCAAATAATTTTGACCTATCGGCACTACTTTTTAAGGCAGTAACTTGACTTTTTAAGGTTACTTTATAAGCGTCGAAATCATAGCGATATACTTGGGGAATAACATAATCGCAATATTTTTTGCTTAACCAAGTAGGCCAATCTTGAAGATAATTGGTTTTTCCCCATGGGTAAACACTAGGCGCCGAAGAAACAATCATATTCGGTTTAACCGCTTTTACTGCAGCTGTTAAATCGCCGAAAAAATCTGAAAGTTTATTGGTTCGCCAATCAATCCAATCGGCATTTTTTG
Source organism: Mariniflexile sp. (assembly GCF_052728615.1). Taxonomy (NCBI): domain Bacteria; kingdom Pseudomonadati; phylum Bacteroidota; class Flavobacteriia; order Flavobacteriales; family Flavobacteriaceae; genus Mariniflexile; species Mariniflexile sp. The sequence goes on from NZ_JBFVFE010000012.1 coordinate 12,157, forward strand.
CATCCGTAGGAGGAGCTGCCCCTGCATGTTCGTTCTTATATAGTTGCACTGTAAAATCATCATAACCACCTTCTACAGGCATTGCGGGCAATCTGTCATCACCTTGCACGCCATCAACATCATATTTGGTAACGACCTCAACCACTAAAGATTTCATAAAATTCTGAACTTCTGGATTAATACCGTTCATCCATTCAAATCCGCCTGAGGATACCAGTAAATTTTTATTGACATCTCTGGCGCTCCACTGTGGGTATTTTTGTAAAATGATACCACCATTTTGACCATTTGATGCTGCAAAACCATATTCAAACCAAGCGTGCACTTTCATATTCTCTTTATGTCCTTCAGTAATCATTTCCTGCAAAGGATCCCTTCCAGAATAGGCTTCCATAATAGGAATACCAAATTCTGTATTCATTATAGTACTTGGATATAAGGTTCGTGCCTTATTCCAGACTACCACATAAATATCGGTCATCCCCGATTTTTTACAAATTTGCACGGTTTCTTTTATACTACTAAGGGAACTTAAAGCAGAGGATGCTACGTTGGTAACCCAAACACCTTTAACGCCATCTTCAGCTATCACAGGTTTGTTTGGATATACTCTGGGCGGTTCTTCAATCGCACATGAAAACACAAGTACGGCAAGTAACAATAGAATCTTTTTCATATTATTTAGTATTAGTTTATAAAAGGCTGAGCTATTAAACACAGCCTTTCTTAAGTTATTTTATTGTTCTAATTTATAAACTGCTAACCCGTCATTTGTTCCATAAAAAAGAACGTGTAGCTTATTGTTAATGACTTTAAAATCAGAGTCTACGGTAACATTGGCATTTGATGTAGGTGCTCTTGAAATACTCATAATGGGATTACTTAGAGCATATACATTAGGCGTTGTAAAATCTACAATTCTAAATACATGTCTTCCACCTATTTGCGCGGTATATGCCACATATTTCCTTCCTTTATATGTTATGGTTTTTGCATCTGTAGTTGATGTACCCGTTATTTTGGCACTTTCGTTCAAAGTACTGCTCATCACATTTATACCACTAAAATTAATCCCTGTTGATGCACCAATAAAACCATCGCTATACGGTTGAACGCTATAATAAAATCCGGTTCCTGCATATGGAAATTCTCTTTTTTGAGGTACAGGGTTTAAAACACCGTTAGTAACTGTCCAAACCAGAACATCTGTTTTTTGTGCTATAGGCACTGCAATGGTGGCGTTGCCAGCTAATGAACCAGAAATATTAATACCGGCAGCCCTTGCTGATGTCGTTCCTAAACTAGTTTGTGTATAAGAAATATAGGCCGTTGGATTTTCATCAGTAATCGAATTCCACCTAAAAATACTGAGTGTGACATCAGCACCAGCACCGGCACCTAATTGAACACCTAGAATACGTCCATCATCATCAGTAGCCAATTTACGAATACCTGTTACTCCACCACCATCAAAATTAGTACCCGTTTTAGATAATCCATTCAAATAATTTCCTGATAAATCATAGGCGTTTATTCCCAATGTTGCTGTTGCGCCACCAAGCATAGCATTTGCAGCAATAACAATATTATTGCCACTAAAGGCTGCCGAAGAACCTGCGTTTGCAGCAAATTCAAAAGCTGCATGTGTTTTATCTAATATTGGAGTTGATTGTATTAAAGGATTTTTTACTGTAAACTCTGTTTCAACGCCATTAGTACCTGTAATCTTCACTTTAAAACCTTTCAATAAATCTATATTTGTAGTATTAAAGTTAGGATCAACAACATTTCCAAATGCGACGTCCAATGCAATATTAGCATTTGAAAAATTTGTTAAATAGGGAACAACGGGTTGAATAGTTGAGGTTGCAGCATCGATAACTAAAATCTCAGAGGTTGCATCACCATTAATAACCATCCCTTTAAGTAGCGCTGGCCCCACGGGATCGGAAGTAAATACCACATCATAACCGTAAACCGTTACGCCATCCACACCTAAAACATTTAATCTAAAAGGTGTGGAATAATCTTTTGGTGTCCCGTTGGTAAAATTTTGTATCGTGCCATTTAAAAACCCAAAAGAAACTGCAAGATTCGTGGTATCTGTTCCTTCTGGAATTTCAACAATAATGGTAGTTTTACCAATGTTGACTTTTTCTTTAGGAATTGATAAACCCACGGCATCCAAACTTACCAATAAAGGAGGCGATTGTACAATAAGTTTCCAAATACTGATGTCCCCATACTCACCCTCAATTTGAATATCCACTGGTTTGGTAAGGTCTTGCGGTATATTATTTTCAAACCCAACAAGTTTGCCATTTGCAACCAAAATTTCAGCTTTTAATGCTGTAAGATTAACACCAGCAGGCAAAATTATTTTCGCTTCATTATTACCAGTATTATCAATTGAATATAATACATCGTTTGCTTTTACAGCTACTATTTTTGCAGCCTCAAAAACACGATCGTCTCTATATTTATCATCACAAGATGTTAAAAGGAAAAGACTTAACAGGAAGTAACATATTTTTTTCATGTGTTTATATTATTTGTTTTTGTCTCATTTACTTCCATATAATTATTTTTCGAGTATTGATGCCTCGGTATGAAAGTTTGATTTGTTTATTTTTTTTTATTCATTCTAATTTATCATTCAATTCTGATTAAAATATAACAGAATGAACATTGAAATACAGCATTTTATTGACCGTATCCATCGTTTTGCGTTAACCATGGCGCTTTATTTAATTCGGTTTGTGGAATAGGCCACAAATAAAACTTATCATCCCAATTGTTAGGTCTATCTTTATCTCTTTGGCGCAATCTACTTCCATAAGCTCCATATAAAGCTAAATCATTTAAATCTCTGGCAGATCCCGTTCCTCCATACGTTGGCACCATACTGGGCAACACTTGGTCATACCCATCTGGATAGGTATTGGTGGAAGCATTAACCCCAATGGCTAAAGGATAGCCATACGTTTTTTCGGCATTTTCCAAAGCTCCGGTGCGCCATCTTCTCATATCGAAAAAATGCAATCCAGATTCTCTTGCCAATTCTACTTTCCGCTCTCTACGAACTAACTGTCTTAATCTTGTTGGATCTGTTGAAGTGATGATTGGCATGTTGACTCTTCCTCTCACTTCATTTAAAGCACTTGTAACACTATTATCTATTTGATTCAATTCAATTTTTGCTTCGGCATATATCAATAATATTTCTGCATAGCGCATCAACAATACATTATAAGTTGGTTCTGATACAATTTCATCATTGAAGAAATTGTATTTTTTCCATAAATAACCAACACCACTTTGAATATATCCAAATTGCGCTACAGACCCTGTGTAATCGAGATTTGTAATGAGTTGAGAATTCCCTGTGCCGTCAAAAGATAATGTTCTTGGATTGTAAAGTTCCATTTGGATTTCCAACTTAACGCCACCATTATTGGCAATGATTCTGTCGCCGTGGGTATAGATGCTCATTTTTAAACGTGGATCTCTATTTTCAAAAGGTTTTTTAGGATCATACCCTGAACCTGGCTCGTCAATTCTCTTTCCGTTGGTCATTTCGTAAGTATCTACCAATAACTGTGTTGGAAAACGTCCGGATTGTCCACCCACTGTTCTAGCCATTTCACCAAAAGATTGATAATGGTATTTTCTGGATGATTGATCGGAATATGCCAAAGCAAAAATATTTTCTCTTTTTGAAGCTGGTGTAAGTTGACCTGCCCTTGTAAATAAATCGGCGAAATTTGGACTTACAGCTCTTCCAGACTCTGCGATGATGCGTTGCGATGTTTTTGCTGCGATATCGAAATAAATAGCAGCTTTGGCTACGTCTTTTACGCCATCTTTACCAAAACCTTCTTTGTACCACGAACCAGCATAAAGTGCTATTCTAGATTTTAGACCTAGTGCATATGATTTATCTATTCTTCCCAGTTGGTTTGTTTGCCAAGGCAATAGTGTACTTGCCTCCTCCAAATCTTGCAATAAAAAGTCCACAATATCAATCCAAGGGGTCCTTGGTGCACTTAGTCGTTCTTCTGGAGTTACCGATTTTGTAAAAAATGGTACATCACCATATAAAGAAGTTAAGTAGTGGTAATGCGTCGCTCTAATGGTTTTTACTTCAGCTACATACTGTTTTGCCTTATCGCTCAATCCAGCCAAATAAGGTTCAGAACCTTCAATAACGGCATTGGCACGTGCCACACCTTTGTAAAAGTTGGCCCATTGCAACTCAACTACAAACGACATTTCTAAATTTGAGTTTCCTACGCCTATACTGCTATTGTCCGCACGTTCAATGCCCATGGGTGTGTACATATCATAAAGCGTAAAAAAAGGCAACAGGCTACTTTCCATGTACATACCTTGGTACGCACCATTAGTCCCTTGCTCAATAGCCGCTTCATTATTATAAAAATTGGAAGACAAATATTCGCTTAATGGTTCTTTATCTATATAGTCATCACAAGACACAAAGCCTATTAAAAGACCCAATCCTATTATAGTTTTTCTAATTGATTTCATTTTTTTAAAATTTAAAGTTAGCACCAATGGTATAGGTCTGCATGATAGGGTAGAATTCCCCTCCAAGTCTTCCTCCGTAATTAACCTCAGGATCATAACCTGGGTAGAACGAACTTAAGGTAAATAAATTTTGACCACTTATATACAGCCTTACCCCGTCTATTTTAGTTTTTTCTAAAAATGATTTAGGTAAATTATAACCTAATACCACGTTTTTCAATCTTAAATAAGCACCATTTTTAACCCATCTGTCAGAAACCACAAAGTTATCGGCAGAATTGGCTTCTGGCACCAATATCGGGTAGGCTGCATCCAGATTATCAGGCGTCCAAGAATCCAACTGGTGGGTAAACAAATTAGAGCCATTAAAAAAGGGCCTTAAACCAATGCCACTCAATACCACCTTTCGCTCCCCAACACCTTGGAAAAACAATGTAAAGTCAAAATTCTTATAATTTCCCGCTATATTTAATGAGTATTCGTAATGTGGAAACGGGTCTCCTAAAAACACTCTATCTCTTTCTGTTATTTGATTAGGATTCAAACCACTTGCATCGGTTTTTACATATTTTACGTAGCCAGGTGCCGCTGAGTTTGATAATTTTGGGGAATTTGCCACATCATCAGAATCTCTATAATACCCATCAGTTACATAACCCCAAATACCTTGATAAGGATATCCAACTGTTAAACTTCTATCTGAAAAAGGACTGAGTAAACTAGTCACTTCATTTTCATTGTTACTTAATACTGCGGTAACATTATATTTGAATTCTCCAATTTTGCCCCTGTAATTCAAACTGGCTTCAAAACCTTTATTCTGCATATCACCAGAATTTAAAAATGTTGGATTTAAGCCCGTGTAATAGGTTACAGGATAAGCTATTAACATATCATAAATATCCTTTATATAATAATCGAAAGTGGCGGTTAATTTATTATTAAAAAAATTAGCATCTACTCCAAAATTTTGTTGTTTAGAACTCTCCCAACTTAAGTTAGGATTAGACAATGTAGTTTGGGCAACCCCCGCAGCTAATTGTTTATCAATCCAATAACTATACCCTGGTTCTATACGAGAGGCATAAGCATAATTCGCTTGGTTTGCATTGTTTAGCGTACTCACTAAGTCTTGATTTCCTAAGACCCCAACAGAGGCTCTTAATTTTAAAAAATTAATCACACCTTTTAAAGGCTCCATAAATTTCTCTTTACTTACCACCCAACCTACAGAAACCGCAGGAAATAAACCCCATCGGTCTTTTATGTATCGAGATGACCCGTCATAGCGACCGCTTAATTCAAATAAATACTTATTGTCATAATCATAATTAAATCTACCATAAAAAGAGGCTATGGACCAATCTGTAGCGCCACCATTTGCCACAGCAGTACTGGCATCTCCATTATTTAAATAGTAGCGATCTAATTCAAAATCTCTTCTTGAAGCACTGATATCGGTAAATAAATTATCCTCAGATTGGGTTCCAATTAAAATTTTGGAATTGTGTAAGCCCATGGTTTTTACATAAGATGCTTGTGCTCTAAAATAATTTCTAATATTTTGATTCCAAGTTTCTTGAACGCCATCAGTCCCAGGAAAAAATCCTAAATCTATTCCTTTTAACGACGTTTTGTAAGGTGTTAATATATATGTACCACGTTGCTCGGTTTTTCTGTAACTGTACTGTGCTTCAAATACTAAATCTTGAATGAGCGTAGCGGTAAGTGTGGCATTAAATAAAATTTCAGGACTTTTTAAAGTTCTAGTACCTGAATCTTCGGCATTGGCTACTGGGTTGTCCCCATTTTTACCATAACCCCAATTTCCATCTAACTCCCTTACTGCCGATAATGTAGGCAATAAATATAAAGATTTATTGATGATTTCTTTGGGAGATGAAATACCAGGTGTTAATTGTTCAGAATCTCTATAAGATATTTCATTACTAAACTTTAACCAACTATTAAGGTTGGCATCTGTATTGACCCGAATATTAATACGCTTAAAATTATTATTGGCTATGAGTCCACCTTGATTCAAGGTGGTTAAAGCACCATAATATTTAAAATCCTTGCTTCCACCGGACAGTGTTAAACTGTGGTTGGTCATTAGTGCCGTTGTCTTTACCGTAGCAGCTCTCCAATCGGTATCGTAGCGATTCCAATTGTCTGGTTTAAAATTCCGTTGGTCTTCAATTATTTGTTCCCTTTCAACACGTTGTTCATTTGGAAGAATAATTCCTGCATTGTCCAAAGAGTTTAATTCCGCTTGAAGAAAATCAGCAGCCTTAATCACCCGTGGCATATTGGTAGGTGTTTGAAGCGTAGAGTAGGTATCAAACGATACTTTAAATTTGCCTTCCGTACCTCTTTTAGTCGTTATCAAAACAATACCATTGGATGCTCTGGAGCCATATATTGAAGCAGAAGCAGCATCTTTTAAAACGGAGATGGTTTCCACCGTATTCATATCCACCTGATTGATATCCATTTCTATACCATCAACCAAAACTAAAGGAAAGGTATTGGAACCTATCGAACCTATACCTCTTATTCTTATTTGAGCACCATCGTTACCCGGCTCTCCAGATGTTTGTTGAACCGTTACGCCGGGAACTGTACCTTGAATTGCCGTAGATAATGATGCTACGCTACGTTTGTTAAGGTCTTCACCCTTAATAGTTCCTACGGCTCCTGTTAAGGTCGCCTTCTTTTGCACGCCATAACCAACTATCACCACTTCGTCCATCTCAACATTACTTGTCTCCAGTTGTATTTTAAATGAAGTTTGCCCTTGAGTGGACACGGTTTTTGTTTTATAGCCAATATAACTCACATTAATAGAAGTTATATTCTGTGGCATGTCCAGCACAAAATTTCCATCGAAATCTGTTGAAGTCCCCGTCTTGGTTCCCGTTACCAATACGGTAGCCCCGGGAAGCGGAAATCCGTCTTGATCGATAACAGTTCCCTTTATTTGTTTTGTCTGAGCCTCGATATTAAGAGAAAAGACACACAAAAGTAAAAATAGAATTACTCTTTTCATACGTAAATATTTATTATTTAATTAGTTAGTTCATTCCAATGTTTTCCATAATTGATACAACCCCCGCGGTACATGAAAGCAGCCTTTCCATTTACCACCTTTGGCTTCCAATAGTGGCTTACCTTCTCTGGTCAAGTAGCCAAACCACTCGCCTTTATGTTTTTCATCCCGGAAATGTTTCCAAGTGTAATCGTGTAATTTTATATACCATTCCTTACATGTTTTATTTCCTGTTAACGTATATGCTTTTGCAAACGAAATCATCGTTTCTATATGTACCCACCAAAGTTTTTGGTTCCATTGCAACTCTTGCATAGGTTGCCCCTTGATGTCCAAGAAATAGTATATGCCGCCAAATTCTTGGTCCCATCCAAACTCTGTGGTACGGATTAAAATATCCTCACATTGTTTGATTAAATCCAAATCGTTGTACCGTACTGCCAAATCCATTAAAAACCACATGGACTCATTTCCGTGGCCGGGGTTTACAAGTCTGCCTTCAAAGCTGTCGCAAAAACCACCATCAGCAAGAACATTTTCCATGATGACCCCATGCTCTTTGTTCAAAAAATTGGTCATGATATCGTCAATCAATAGCGGCACCATCTTATCAACCACCTCTTTACCTATAACATCTTCTAAAATCAAGGAAAGATTACATAAAATCATAGGAAGGGAAAACCCTTTTAAATCCCTAGTCCCTTTATGCGCCTTGTTCCACACTCCTTTAGGATTGTGTTCTCTAGCCAAAATATTATTGTAGGTATCAATAGCGACATCTTTATGCTCTGGGTTCTTGGTGGCTTTAAATAATTCACCAAATGCCATGGCAGCAAAACAATCTGAAAAAATATTGTACGGCTCAATTAAGGGTGCGCCCTTTTGGTTCAGGGAAAAATACCAATTGCCATTTTTATCCCTTCCATTTTTCAATAAGAAATCGGCACCGTTTAGCGCTATATCCAACCAAGCCTGTTTTTTTTCAACGTTGTTGTAAAGCATCGCAAACATCCACACTTGCCTGCCTTGAAGCCAAACAAACTTATCTGTGTCATACACCTTACCTTCTCTATCCAAACAGGTAATATATCCTCCAAACTCAGCATCGATGGAATTTTTTTCCCAAAACGGAATGATTTCTTCCAATAACTCCTTTTGGTATAAATGGGCATACTCAGACAAATCATTTTCAAGATGCAATTCTTTGTTTACCCTATTTTTAATTTTAAACATAGATGTTAAGTATTTTAAATCAATATGTTACTGTTTTGAATATTTTTAATAACAAAACCCGCCACTTTGCATTGTTGGCAATTATTCTTTAATTATTCTCTTCTCACTTTTAAATAGAACTAAACCCCCTATAAATTCCAAAGTCACTATGATGACATTGAAACCTAACAAAATACTTCGATAGGATTAGACCGCGTTTGATGGATTTTATAATTTTAGAAATTGAATCAGGGGGAAAACCAGTTGCTGCAATAACATACATTCCTATTATGCGCAAAGAAAACGGGATATTTAAAACAAGAGATTTCTTTATTTTGTGTAGGGCTAACCCTGTAACAATAATTAACGAGATAGTGAGTGGATTAATAAATTTTACCATTTGTAATTGTATAGAACAACACAAATATATATAATATTTTATTAATACATCTATAATTAATAAAAATATTTATTAATTAGATTTGAAGAATGATTTTAAGCTAGTAAAGTGACAACATTTTTTCTTTTACAATGCAACAAGCACCAATAACTCCTGCACGACGGCCCAAAGTGGATCTTTTAAGGGTGACATCCCGATTGACCAAACCGAGGGAATGTTTTTTTAAAGCGACCCGGATGGGCAACAACGCATAGTCCCCAAGCTGTGCAAAATCTCCTCCAATCACCAATAGCTCCGGATTGAATATATTTAGCAAAATGGACAAGTAACGCCCCATTTTGTCGCTTTGTTTCGTTACCAAATCCACACATAAACTGTCTTCCAATTTAACGGCACCATCTATAATGGCGCGATGCTGTAAAGAGACCAAATTTTCATCCAACTTAACTTTTGATTGTTTGCCTTCATTAATGGCTTCCCGAAATTGGTTCACTAAGGACCACCCGGAAACTTCGGTTTCCAAGCAGCCCAATTTCCCACATTGGCACATAAGTTCGTTATCAAAGATAGTACTATGTCCAAATTCACCGGAATAACCGGACTTGCCGTAGTAAAGTTTCCCGTCCGTTATAATCCCTATCCCCACGCCCCAACTATAGTTGAGGAATATCACATTTTGCTCGTTATCAACCACGCCTTCAGTGAATTCACCAAAAGCCATGGCACGGGTATCATTTTCCAAGTGCACGGGCAGGTTTATTTGTTCGGATATGATTTCAATTAAAGGGCGATTTTCTTTATAAAAATAATTATAACTAAAACCTTCCATGGAGTTGATTCTGCCCGATAAATTAATGCAGACACCAACTATCATATCCCTTTTTACCAAACTATCCTCAATAAATGAATTTAATAATTTACAAAAATCCATGAGCGATTCTTGGGTATTCTTTAAAACAAAAGAGGCACCCATTTCGATACTCACAAACTCATTTTTAATATTTTGCAAGCCCATAGATACGCTTGCCACCCCTACTTCAACACCCAAGAAATAAGCACAGGTAGGGTTGATACTATATAAGGAGGGTCGCCTTCCGCTACTATTGGCAACCTTTCCCATATCGATCATGTACCCTTCAGAGAGCAACTCGTTAACCGCTTTGGTTACGGTGGGCACACTGGATTGCAAATCCAAACTCAACTCTGTTATGGTAGCATTTCCTGCGGACAGCAAGCGCTTAATGATGGTCTGCCTAAGCACGTGCCATTTATAATCTGAGAGTGTTTTATCAACATTATTATCCAGTAAATCCTTTAAATTCATTTTAATATATTTTTTAAGAAGACGAAAAGTCCGTGCACAAAGCTACTTTATATTTTGTTTTAATATCGACATTAATTGTTTGTTCATAAAATTTTTTGGACAAATAAAAAGAAATCATTTATAATATCCTGAGCAGGTTTCAAAAAAAAAGCTCAATAAACAATACGATTCGAGTTAAAATAATCATTTACTAAAAAATATTTATTAATTTACATTCATTTAATAAAATATTTTATTATCTTTACATTATATAACTAATTTAATCTTTAATATTATGAAAAAAATTTACTTATTAGTATTCTGCGCCAGCTTTTTTGTTGGGAATGCACAAATTAACTGGCAACGATCTCAAGCAGCTTCAAATTATCCAACTTGGATGGGGACTGGCGATACCGAAAGAGGCATGGCCTATCACGCAACGAATGACCATATGTATGTGGTTACAAGGCTTGGGAACAAAATTAATGTTGTTAACGGTGCTGATGGTTCCGACTTAACAGATGTTGCTAATTACACAGGTGTTGGTGGCGGAACATTCACTTTAAACGATGTGGAAGTAAGCACTAATGGTAGTATTCTAGCTTGTAATTTAACCGTTACTCCAAGTCTTACCTCAAAATTTAAGATTTATAAATGGGATAGCGAAAACGCTACACCTTCAGTTTATGCAGAATATCCAAATGACGCTAGTGACCCCATATTTCGTTTAGGGGATGTATTTACTGTTGCAGGTGATATTAGTACTAATGCTGTGATTTTCGCAGGTGCAAGAAGTAGCGATAAAATAGTTAGATGGATAGTAACTGCTGGTGCGATAGGAGCACCTACCGTTATTACATTAGCCGATGTTCAAGGAACCAATACTGTTGCATATCCAAAAACTATCAGTGCAAACCCTCAAATGTTAGTGAAATCTTATGGTAAAACGTTACGTTTATATAATGCAGACGGTACTTACGCAAACGAAGAAGTTTCAGCCTCGGTTTTAGGAGGTACAGCAACCGATTTTGAATATTTCGTATTAGGTGGCAAGGAGTATATTGCTATTTATTCATCTATTGCAGAACAAGCAACATTATTGGATGTAACAGGTGGTTTAGGAAACGCCGCCACTATAAGCCGTACTCCAAAACTAGGTACAAATAGTAATGTCAATGGCGCAGGTGGCGTAGGTGTAAAAACAGAACTCGATATGGTAGATGGCATCAACAACACCATTACTGTTTACACATTAGCCACAAACAACGGCATAAGTGGCACCACACTGGTTTACCAAGGTACCGTTTTATCAAATAAAAAGTTTTCTGTATCCGCAGCAAATATATACCCTAATCCTGCGAGTGATGAATTCCAAATCACTTTAAGCAATGCGGTTGAAAAAAATGCTGAAGCTACTATATATGACATCAATGGACGCCAAGTAAAATCTTCTAAATTGATTTCTAAATTACAATCCATATCCATAGCAGACTTAAGCAAAGGGCTGTATGTGGTTAAAATAAAAAATGGCGACAGTCAATCGACAAGCAAGTTGCTTAAAAACTAAAAATACACCATTTAATTAATGAGGCTATTCCAACGAACAGCCTCATTTTTTTTATGGCCTTTACGTGCATTCAATTTAAACTCAACAAACTATTATTATGAAAAAGGTCGCCCTATTTGTATTGTTCATTAATATGTCTATTGTTTCGGCACAAAATATTACTTGGACCAATATTACCGGAAGCTATAGTATGCCAACAGGCGTTCAGGTTTTTTCAGGAGAAGACGCCAGCATCCCGTTAAAGGTTAAATATATAGACGTTGATCTTAATAATGCTGATTTGGAATTGACGCCCGTACTATCCTCTACCAATGCACATGTTAAAAATTGGGCAACCAATTTAGGCGCCGTAGCCGCCATGAATGGGGGTTATTTTGGTGGAAGCACCTCGTTCTCGGCAGTTGTAAATACTACTGTGGAAGCTAAAAATGTGGCCGTTTTAAATAGAAGTGGGTTAAATTACCCCGTAACGAGAGGTTTTTTTGGTTTTAATGCGGATGGTACGATGGCCGTTAATTGGATTTACCATTTTGGCAATACCAAAGCCGATATATATAGCTATGCAACCCCCGCCCCGAATGCTGATGGATTTCCTGCCCCAACCCCTACGCAGGGTGGAGGCGTACAATGGACCAATTTAACAAAAGGCATGGGTGCAGGCCCCGTTTTAATTAAAAATGGGACTATTGTAGATACCTATACCGAAGAGGTTTTTTGGGGGTCTGGTGTGTCAAATACTGGATTGGATCCCCGATCCGCTATGGGCTATACCACAGATAAACATGTAATTTTATTGGTTGCGGATGGAAGACAACCGGGTATTTCAGCAGGTGCATCTTTACCACTAATGGCTTCCATTTTAAAAAACTTAGGTTGTGAGGAAGCTTTAAATTTTGATGGCGGAGGTTCTTCGCAATTAGCGACACCAGATGCATTTATCAATACCCCATCAGAATCCTATAGATTAGTGCCTTCAGTTTGGGCCATCTACAAAAAGGCAAATTTGGAAACACCAGTTCCTACGGCACCTATGGATCAATCTTCAACCCTAGACAACCCCGTGAATCTTTTGTGGAACATGCCTACGGAAACGGGCACCACCTATAGACTTCAAATAGCGACTTCAAAAGATAATTGGAACAAACACGTTGGTTTCACACCCAACACCACCACAGATGGTACGGTGCTAGTAAATGAGGACATCGCCCTGGGTACTTATGATTTTTCGGATTTAACATTGGGAACCACTTATTATTGGACAGTTATAGCTTTTAAAGCTGGTGGTTTTAAGTCTTATTACTCAGACCCCATAAGTTTCACATTTACAAATGGCGTGGAAATAGATTGGAAAAGAGCCTCAACAGATGGCAACAAGCCAACTTGGTTTGGCACGGATACAGAAAGAGGATTGGCTTATGCCAACAATAAAGTTTATGTAGTATCAAGAAGTAATGGTATAAAAGTGAAAATACTAAATTGCTTTGATGGCACCGATTCAGGAGAGTTGCCTGTTACAGGAATTTCAGGAGGCACTTTTGGGCTAAACGATATAGAGGCGAGTAGCAATGGGATGCTGCTTGGTTGCAATTTAACAATAAACACAGGCTCTTCGAACTTTAAAATTTATAAATGGGCTAATGAAACAACAGATCCAACAGTTTATATAGATTACGCATCACCATCAAACCTCAGACTGGGCGATAAATTCACAGTTTTAGGAGATATTTCTAAAAATGCCGTGATTTTCGCTGCGGCATCAGGAGGCACCAAAGTGGTTAGATGGTTGGTAATAAATGGCGAGGTGCAAAGTCCAACTGAAATTACATTACCAGCAGCTATGGGCAACCAAGCCTGTGTTGCCGCTACCGGCACCAGTGATGATAGTGATATGATTGTGAATTCCATAGCTAAAAATACCATCCTTTATAGTAGTACCGGTGTTAATAAAAGTACATTAGGAAACGCTATTATTGATAGTGATAGCAACTCAACAAAATATTTTGAATTGGAAGGGAAAAAATATCTCGCCATTTTTCAAAGTAAACAAACCACTGGTAGCCCGATTGGGAATAATTGTAGGATATTAGATATTACCAATGGTTTTGCATCAGCTACTATTGTAGCAACCACTGAACGTTTGGGCGACACTTCAAATATAAATGCTGCGGGCGACGTTGACGTAAGATATACCACGTACCCAGTGTCTTTAACCGCTATAACTTTGGCGACCAATAATGGGGTAAGTGCAAAAAGAATATTCGGTGTCGTGATTGAAAACGGAGATTCCAATAATACTCTGAACATTGAACAAAACAGTTTTGGGAAACACGGTTCGGTTACCATTTACCCCAATCCTGTGGGCAATGCGTTTACGATTTCCATTTCCAAAAATATGGATGCCAAATGCAAAATATCTATTTATTCCATAGATGGGAAATTGGTAAAAACAGAAGCTATGCAGAACCCCATTCAAAATATAAATGTGGATGCCCTGTCCAATGGCATCTATCTGATCAAGATACAAAATGGGGAAAAAAATTACCAGACCAAGTTTATCAAATCTTAAATAAGCCTTTTAAATTTTATTTGAATATTTTTTAGTACATGACAAAAATAATCTTACATCATAAAAATAACTATTAAAGTTGACCCCTCCGCCTATCGGCACCTCCCCTTGAAAAAAGGGGAGGAATTATTTAAGGAGATTTTTTTAATAATTTGATGTTAATAAATTTTTGTCATGTACTTAATGAATATTTACAACAAAAGTTGATTTAGGTTTAAACGTATAATAAAATGGTCGATAAAAATATTTTTCCTGACCATTTTTGATTAACCAGTTCTATAATAAGAGATAACTACTTCCATCAAATGCAGAGATGAAAACTCTTAAAAAACAACTCCTACTCCAACCAGTCCTTAAAATCCTTAACGCGCTCGCGTGCCACAATAACTTCATCGTCCTTATAAGAATTCAGTTTAATTTGCAGGCGCGAGTTGGTATAGCTTACCATATCTTTTATGGCGTTGATGTTTACAAAGAATTTTCGGCTGATGCGGAAAAAATTTTGGGGCTCCAGTTCGTTTTCCAACAGCTCTAAAGTGGTATCCAGCACATAGTTCCTTCCTTCTGTGGTGTGTAAATAAGTGCCTTTATTTTCGCTGTAAAAACACTCAATATCGTCAATGTTTATCAGTTTTAAATGTTGGCCCACTTTTACCGAAAAGCGTTTTTTGTACTCGCGGTCTATGGGGTTGACAAGGAGTTTTTTAATATCGTTGAAATCGAGCGTAACGGCTTGTTTTTGCGGTAAGCGTTCTTGGTACTTTTTTACGGCTTTTGCTAAATCGTCGTCGTCAATAGGTTTTAATAGATAGTCGATACTATTTAATTTGAAAGCTTGTAGCGCATATTCATCATAAGCGGTGGTAAAGATGACGGCGGATTTTATTTCGATGGCTTCAAAGATTTCAAATGAAAGGCCGTCGCTTAACTGGATATCCAGGAATATTAAATCGGGATGCGGGTTGTTTTGAAACCAATGGATGGATTCTTCAACGGAATGCAGCATGGTTTCGGTTTCCATTTTTAAAGCTGTGAGCATGCGCTGTAAACGTCGTGCCGATGGTTTTTCGTCTTCTATGATTATTACTTTCATGGGCTGGTTACTGTTTTTTATTTTGGTTACTGTTTATTGGCAGGTGCGTTAGGGATTGAAGCAAGCTACCGTGTAGCGCGAAAAGCCCGCCCCGGTTCCTGAACTTGTTTCAGGATAAAGGGAACGCCCAAATTTTTATACTTTTTTTCTCGCAAAATTTTACTGAAAACTGCAACTGATTACTTTTTTCTCGCAAAGCCGCAAAGCCGCAAAGCTTACTGTAAACTGGGACTGAATACTGCGGCTGTAAACTAATATCACCTCCAAGATCTTTTGTCTTGTTCCATGAGCTCTTTAATTTTTCGTTCTTCCCAATCTTTTCCGAATATAAAATTGGGTGCGAAAACCGATAGTCCATGGGCCAGCAAACCAATGCCCCAAAATATTAGGGTGGTGAAATTGTGCCATTGGAAATAGCTTTCGCCTGTATCTAAATTTTGAGTGTTGATAATTACGATCATGGTATTGATGACCACGTACACCAAGGCGTGCGAATAAAAGCCCCGGATGCGCTTTACACGTTTTGCGGCACGCTCGTAACGGCTTTTTTCAGTAGAATTGGTTTCCATTATTTCCAGGTTTTATTGGTTGCCGATGCTTCTTTTTCCAATATTTCTTGTATTTTGCGCTCTTCCCACGATTTGCCATATCCAAACACCGCAAAGGCATGAAAGGTCAATCCCATGCCCCACCCCAACATGGGAAACCAAAACCATTTGAATTCCCAAGAGGTTTTGTAGTTTATAAAGATTAAAAACGGGATCACAATGCTGTAGGATAGCAAATTGGAGTAAAAGCCTTTAATTTCCTCTACGCGCTTTTTGGCTTTGTTGTACGCGTCTTGTTCGTTGTAATGATGATTGGTTTCCATGTTATAAATTTGTTTTGTGAGCATGGGTATGGCCACCGCAAACCGTGTTGCTTCTTTGTCAATGTTTACTTTCTTTATGGTCAACAGGTCGTAGCGCTGCATGATATTGTTTAAACCTACGCCGCTGCTCTTTTTAACTATCTGCTTGGGTTGCAAATTGTTTTCGACCACCAAACTGTCTCCTTGTTCATAAATTTTTATACGCAAGGGATTCTTGGCAGTTACGGTGTTGTGCTTTACCGCATTTTCCAAAAGCAACTGTAACGATAAGGGAACCACCTTACTATCGGGGTTATTGGCCCTTTCGGGAATATCAAAAATAATACTATCCTCAAAACGCATTTTTAAAAGCGACATGTAGGTTTTGGCGAATTCCAACTCTTCATCCACCGATACCAATTCCTTGTTTTTTTGTTCCAGAACATAGCGATATATTTTTGATAGTGACGTGGTGAACTTTTGGGCATTCTCTGGATTTTCTTCAATTAAACTGGTGAGCACATTTAAACTGTTGAACAAAAAATGTGGGTCCAGTTGGTTTTTTAAAGCATTGAACTTTGCGCTTGCCGTACCTGCAATAACTTTTTGTTCCTTTATTTTGTTTTGCTGGTATCGGTTATAAAAATATACAAAGTGAAAAATGATCACGATGGTTAAGGTAATCCACAACCCAAACTGGTAGTAAGCAAATTTTTCATTCACTAAAAAATCATGAAAGGAATGACCATATAACACAACCGATGTAAAGGCCCTTAGAAAAAACAGCCCCATTAAAGTCAATACCGTAGAGCCAATAATGCCTAAAACTATGCGTTTGATCCTATCTTCCTTTTTCCATTCCTGGCGTTCCATGAAATCGAAAAAGTACATGTTACCAAACCCAAGAACAAAACTGTACAATTGATACAGTGAAAAACTGATTAGAAATTCGTTAATCGTTTCAAAATGAAAACCACCAGAAATGGCATTGCCTATTACAAAAACGGCACAGCCTATTATAAAGCTTAAAATGATTGATTTCCGAAGGTTTTTCATTTGTTAATTTAAAAATACAGGTTTACTCCTTACAAGATTCCAATAGCATTTCGGCACGGTCCTTGCCCCAATTTGGGCTAAAAGGTGTTTCGGGTTTAAAGTTAGCAAAAAGTTGTAAAGCACGCTCTAAATCCTTGCAGAATGGTTTGGTATCCTGTCCAAAATATTTGGCACTTCCCATGCTCCATTCGGCTTTACAATACACCACCCGTGGGTTTTTGGGTGCCAACATTTCTGCTTTTGCATAAAGCTCTACTATTTTGCCCGACAAAGCCATCCCGTAAGTGGCACCATCAAAAGCTACCCACGCCGTATGCAACAAGGCTTGTAACACTAAAATTTCAGGATTGTTTTTTGAAATAGCGGTAGCATCATTAATCAAATCTTGCGCCTTTTTAAGTTGTGCCGATAGCTTTTCTTCATTTTTTTCCCCGAAACTGCTAACAATATTTATCTGGGCCGCATAGTATGGTGGCAACCAATTATCGGGTTCTGCCTTTGCGATGCGTTCAAACATATTTGAAGCTTCGGTTGGGTTATTGCTTCCCCATAATTCAAAGGCTTTTTGCATGCCTTGTTCGTAATTGGTTTGTGCAGTTGCTAGAACTGAAACCATTAATGTTGCAATGATAAGTAATTTTTTCATTGGTTAGTATTTTTAAAGTTTTATGTGTTGATTGATTGATTGGTTATTTATTTCAAATTTGGCGTCTTCCCATTTTGGTGGCCCCATAAATCCTTTGGCGTTGTTGGAGCAGCCATAATCTTCTTTAGGAATTCCTAAAAAATTGGTATCCATTTTACCATTATCGTTTTCGTCATGAAACATCGATACGGCATAAGTGCCGTTGGCAACATCTTCAAAAGTTACTTTGCAACTGTTGTTTTTAATTTTAACAATATCCCTTTTAATGCCTTTATTCAAAAAAGAGGATTCGGAATTATAAAGTGCCACAAACACTTTCCCGTTATTGTTTTTAAGGTTGGAAATAGTAACAGTAACATGGTTTCCTTTTGATTGTTGCGCATTTGAAATGGTGATGCTAAAAAGTGCGAGACCAATAATTTTAATTAAGTGTTTCATGATGATTCGTTTTTTTTTTAATATGGAGACTAAGCCAGTACAAGTTTATGAAACAAATATCGAACACTGTTAAAGGTTTTTAAAAAGTGACTTGCCCAAGTGTTGTTTTTTTGGGATGGAATGTTAAAAAATTGGATTTCATTTTTGATCGATTCTGAAAGTTAGGTGTATGCAAGTTGAAAATATATCAAAAGTTCAGCACGATCCAAACATATTTCTTTTCTACGTCCGAAAGGGAAAAATTTTAACTAATATTCTTTTTTTTGAAAAAACACAATTGTTATTTTTGGTCGTTTTTAATTATATATGCTATGCTCATTTGGGGTTTGTTTATTTTAGGAGTCCTTATTTTTTTGGCGTTGGATTTAGGCATCTTTAACCGTAATCCACACGTAATTAGTGTTAAAGAAGCTTCAATTTGGACCAGTATCTGGGTAACGCTCTCATTTCTGTTTTCAGGCGTTATTTATTGGTTGTATGGCACAGGCAATATAGATAATGTGGATTCATTAAAACCAATGGATGCCACTATTAAATACATTACGGGGTATTTAATAGAGCTTTCTTTGAGTATTGATAATATTTTTGTGATCGCTGTTATTTTCACTTCATTTCGTATTCCCCAAAAATACCAGCACAGAGTATTGTTTTGGGGCATTTTGGGTGCAATTGTTTTTAGGGCTTTAATGATATTTTTTGGCGTAGCCCTTATTAAAAAGTTCAGCTTTACCACCTATGTATTTGGTGCATTTTTAATTTTTACGGCTTTAAAAATGTTGTTTTCAAAAGATGCACATTTCAATCCTAAAAAATCATTTGTCTATAGAAATTTACGAAAAATAATACCCATTACATCGCAGATGGAAGGTGAAAGGTTTTTTGTGAAAATACGTCATATCAAAGCAGCAACACCCTTATTTATAGCTTTAATTATAATAGAATTTACAGACATCTTATTTGCACTTGATAGTGTTCCTGCCATATTGGCTATCACTTCCGATCCCTTTTTAGTGTTCAGTTCCAACATTTTTGCTATTCTGGGCTTACGGTCCATGTATTTCTTTTTAGCTAATATGCTTGCCAAGTTTACCTATTTAAAATATAGTTTGGTTGCCATTTTAATTTTTGTTGGAGTGAAACTTATACTGGCCCATCACCTTCATTTTCCTGAATGGGTATCTTTAGCCTTTATAGCTTTATCGCTAATTATTGGTATCTTATTCTCATTAAATAAAAAGATAACTGTTAAAGAACTGTAAACAAAAAAAATCAAGAGAGCATTCCTGCCTCTTGATTTTTAACATTGACATTATGAACTCATTTAAACTTTTTGGATTGAAGTGAAATCCCGATAGCTATCGGGAAGAGATTTTTGTCCAGTTGAAGGTTTTTTTGAGTTGCACAGCATCGCTACGGAACGAAAAAAAGACGAAAAATGGGTGCAAAAAGGCAATTTTTTAGCCAATTAAAAAAGTTTAAATGAGTTCTATAACTAAATCCAAATACTATCCATCTTGATACTTAAAGAATATGGGCACTGCATACGACACTTTCACTGGTTTTCCGCGTTGTTTGCCAGGTAGCATCTTCGGCAACAAACCAATAATGCGTTCTGCCTCTTTTTCCAATATTTTATCTGGCCCTCTAGAACGTATTCCGGTAGTATACCCTTTAGAGTCAATATTAAATATGACTGAAACCCGACCTTGGATGCCCAAATCCAAGGCTGCTTGCGGGTAGTTAAAATTCTTGACCACGTGCTCTTGCACTTTTCGTTGAAAACAGTCTTTGGTGGCGCTTTTGGATAATCCTTCACAACCTGGAAAAACAGGTACATCCTCAATAACGGCAAACGCCACTTCAACCTCCTCTTCAACTGCGGCTACCTTAACCTCTTTTACGCTTACCTCACGTTCTGTAATGGCCTCCGTTTGGCTGGTTTCGGAACTTTCAATAACAGTTTCCTCAATATCCTTAACGTCCTCTACAATTTGAATGGATTCTCCAACCGCAATTGGCGGTGGTGGCGGTGGCGGCATATTAATATTTACAATAGGTATGTCTTCTTCAATTTCGGCTTCCATATTTAAAACATCCCTAGCCACATCACTTTTTTCGTATGTTTTATATTCTAAAAGCTGCCATGATAAAAGCAACATTAAATTAAGCCCAATAGCAAAATACAAACCGCTATTTCGGCTTATTTCTATTTCCGGATTTTTTTTATGAGCTAACATGATTATTTGATTTAATATTATGTTCATTTAATACCTTAAAATTAATGGATTTAACTATCAATTAATATGATATTTATCATGTACAAGGGATGTATTTATAGTGTTTTTTTTAATGAAAGGTTTTACTAGGTGTATCTGGGTGATTTTTTTTAATAGTGATTGATTGAAACATTCATAAAATTTATATTAAATTTGAAGATGGATGCGTTATTAGTCATTCCAAGTAAAAAGAAATTATGCTAACAGAAATCAATCCGAAACTGCCCATGCGCAGTAAAAAAACCACCAAAGATTATTATATAGACGGTTTGGGTTTTGAAGAATTTGGAAGTGCAGACTTTGATGATTACCTGATGTTGCAAAAAGACCAGATTCAGATCCATTTTTTTGAATTTAAGGATTTGGATCCTAAAGAAAATTACGGTCAGGTTTATATTAGAACCAATGCTATTGAAGCCCTATATAAATCATTCTTGGATAAAAATTTAAGCATTCACCCTAATGGAAAACTACAAATAAAACCTTGGGGACAAAAAGAATTCTCCATGCTGGATCCCGATAATAATTTGCTTACTTTTGGGAAAAGTGTTTAACAATAAAAATTTAAGACACTCAACGATTTAAGTTATTCAAAAAATTTCAAGATTGGTAATGAGGCAACTAGCAACAATAACTCTGACACTTATAAGTGCTTTTATATTTGCACAGGAAATTCCTACACCAAAAGGCTATGAAGTACTTACTCAAAAATCAGGTGATTTGGATAAAGATGGAATAGATGAAAAAATTGTAGTTCATAATACAACAGATTCGACGGAATTTGGCAATGTTCGTGAAATTCAAATCCTAAAATGGTCAGACGGAAATTGGAAAAAATGGATAACCTCCAGAAATGCTATATTAAAAAGTGAAGAAGGCGGCATGATGGGAGACCCGTTTGGCGAGGTTGAAATAAAAAATGGTGTTTTATTAATTAGCCACTATGGAGGCAGTAGTTGGAAATGGAGCTATACGGACAAGTACAGGTTTCAAAAAGATGAGTTCGAACTCATAGGTTACACCAGCGTTTACGGAAAACCTTGTGAATATTGGACTCATTTCGATTTTAATATTTCAACAGGGAAAATCGAATACAAAAAAGAATTTGAAGATTGCGAGAAAGACCAAGAAATATATAAAAGAGAAAACGAAGTTTTTTACCATAAAGGACTGAAAATCAACTTAAACAATAGACATCTAGAAGACATAAAAATAACCACTCCAAAATACAAGGACGAACTTTACTTGTAACAAGTAGCATGACCAGTAAAAACCCATTTACAAATTATCCAACTGGTTGCTCTTTTTATCGTTGCTAATGGTCCAAAAGAAGCCTACAAAAAAGAATTGGTCTGACGCAGGCTGTAACGCCCTTCTGTTAAAATTTCCGTTCATATCGGGCGTGTTGGCGTATTGGTAGCCATAAATGTTTTTAAAACCCAGCACGTTATTAACCGAGGCGTAGAGTATTTTTTGCGGACTTATCAAATACGCCCAATTCACGCTCAAACTGTTATAGGCTTTTGTTTTATCGTTTAAAAAACCTGGTTCATTGGGGTTGGTAAATGTTCTGCCTGATGCAAAAGCATAAGCAAACCCTACCTGACTGCGCCAATCGTTGATCCAATATTTTCCAACAACCGACACATTATGGGTATTCGCAAAATTGGGTTGTGCCTCCATGCTGAAATTTTTATAATCACGCTTCGTGTCCAACAACGAATAACTTACCCAATAATCAAAGTTTTCAATGGTTTTGCTATCTCGGTAAAAGAAATCAATGCCTTGTGCAAATCCGTAACCCGTGTTGTTATAATTGCTGTTGAAAGAAGCAATCCCGATAACTATCGGGACAGTATCGTACTTTACCAAGTTATTGTATTTTTTATAATACGCTTCGGCCCTAAATAATTTTCTATCGCCATTGTATTGATAATTGGCTATAAAATGCGATGTGTTTTGCGCTTTTAAATCTTGGTCGAATTTTAAAATGGCACTCGATGGGTTTTGGTAAAAGTTCCCATAAGCCAATGACAACTGACTTTTGCCCGATATTTTATATGCCAAAGACAGCCTTGGCGCTACGGTGGCTTCATTGAACAACTGGCTATATTCGGCACGCAACCCCGTTTTAAACGCTAAGTTTTTCGATATAAAAATATCGGCCTCTGCAAATGCTGCCGAAATGTTATTGTCATAGCCGTATTTGGCATTGTTTACAGACGTGTCATTGTACGTTTCCGTAAAATTGGTAGCGAAGTACTCTACGCCCAAATAAAGCTTGAAACGGTTGCTTATCCTGTTTTTGAATTTCAGTTTGGCATGTACCGAGTTTTCTACATCTTCAATGGCGCTGTCAATACTATTTAAATCGTTGTTCCCATGGGTATAACTCAAACCACCAAAATAAGTCCAGCTATCATTCAGTTCCACTTCATACGAACTGTTCAAATAAAAGTTTTTGTTCTTCAACTTAAAATGAACACCATCTGCATCATTGATGTCTTCTTGGGTCAATTCAAAATTAGTGGCATCAAAAGCACCATACAATTTAAACAAACCTTTATTGGGTTTTTTTCTGAAAACGGTTTCCCCCGAAACGGTTTCATAAGGTTTTATCCACTTATTTCTACTTGAAAAAATCGCATTATAAGGCGCCAAATTAAGATACGACACATTAAAACTCAACGAACTGTTATCCCATTTTTGGGTATTGCCAATACCACCACCCACACTCATAATGCCAATATCGGTTTTTTCCTGGTCGGGTTCATCTATGGTATTTAACAATAAGACACTCGATAAAGCTTGACCATATTCTGCCGAATACCCACCTGTTGAAAACGTAATCCCATCAAACAAAAATGGCGAGTAGCGCCCCCGTGTAGGCGCATTGTTGGTTGTTGGCGTGTAAGGTGTGAATACAAGAATGCCGTCAATGAAAATTTGGGTCTCGTCGGCATCTCCACCACGTACAAACAATCTGCCATCTTCGGCAACCGTGGTGGTTCCGGGCAAGGTTTGCAATGCGCCCACAAAATCGCCCAAAGCACTTGCCGTGGTTACCACATCCAAAGGTTTTAAAACATTTACTTTACTGTTATCGCCCGCCGAAAATGTGCCTGCCGATAAAACCACCGCATCCAACGTATTGACGTCTTCACGAAGTTTAACAATTAGGTTTTTCATGTAAAACACATCGCCAAACATAGTAAAGGTTTCAAAAGACAGATAAGAAACAATCAGGGTTTGCGAACCTGTTTTATTGGTTTTAAATGAAAAAACACCAAGTCCATCACTGGTACTCCCATCGTAAGTACCTTCCAAATAAATATTCGCTCCAGCTATGGGGGCTCCATTAGCCTCTATAACTTTTCCGCTAATTATGGTCTGAGCCAGTAATTGGTTTGAGATGATTAAACTAACTGTTAAGATCAATTTTTTCATGATGGTTGATTGGTTTGCTTTTTATTGACAGCACAAATTTGAACCATTGCCATTTGATGAAAAACATTAAACTACCCAACTGTAAAATATCAATGATGAATTGATTTTAATTTAAAAACAGTCCATTATGTTAAGCAATCCTGAAGAAATATTTTTAATGATTTATCTCAGTATGTGATAAAATAGTTAGTTATGTGAATCAAGGGTTGAAAAGATTAGAACCCATTAGGATCTAGAATACATCATTAGGGGCGTTAGCCCTAAAATCGTCGTAGATACAAACGTTAATGAAATGAAAAGGGGCGTAGCCCTGTTATCTTCGTAAAATAACACGATGACGAAAAAAAAGATCTAGCCCTTAAATCTATTAAACATGGCAAACACGTACACAATTGTTTTATAAAAGATGTCAGGGCTAACGCCCCTAATTCATCTTCATGTCACACTTTGCTATAAAGATTACAAGGCTAACGCCCCTAAGTCAAGCGCACAAAAAAGAGAGTCATTATTGAGGAATTTATTTTTAATAATTTGAACTTATTGTTTTAACATTTGTTGTTTGATTAAATAATCCATGTCTTTTTTTTAGCCTTTTTTGATGCACATTTTAATATTTTGAAGAAGCCAAAATCGACAAAATAAGATTGTTGCTTTAACAATTATTTTGTTGATTTACAGGATGGAGATTTTTGCTTTTTTGAAAGATAATTTGAGGCGTTTTTTGAGGATTTGAAATTGAGTGATCATTGTATTTTAAACGAAGTTAACAACAGGTTTTTTACGACCATAGATCATTCCAAAAAACGAGTCAGCATTTGGTTTTTTTAGTTGCTGAATTTTTTATAACTTCGGGTGCATTTTTGGTTTTAAAATATGTTGAACGTTATTTGATTTCTAGACGTTCTAATTATTCTCCTTACCTACATATCCCATCCTTATTTATCCTTTTTAGTCCTTAAAAATACCAATAGACAAAATCTATACTAACCATTCAAAATATTTGTAATCAGTTTATTAAACCATTTTAAATGAATATTTACTTTAATTTATAAAACGGACGTATAATAAGTCGGGAAGCCTTGTCAAAATTAATATAATTGTAGCACCAATTGAAGAAAACCAATACCCTATTCCGAAAACCCACCAATGCCATAAGGTGTACAAACATCCAAATAAACCATGCAAAAAAGCCTCCAAATTTATAGTGTTTCAAATCTACCACGGCCTTATTTCTGCCCACCGTTGCCATCGATCCTTTATCCATATATTTGAATTTTTTTAGCGGTTTCCCTTCCATTAATTTAAGGATGTTTTTACCCAAAAGTTGTGCCTGTTGGATGGCTGGTTGCGCTACCTGTGGATGCCCATTTGGATACGCATCGGAAGCCATCAAAGCAATGTCTCCCAGAGCAAAAATATCGGGGTATCCTTCCACTTGGTTGTAGGCATTTACTTTGTACCGGTTGGTGCGCTCCATTAAGGCTTCCGCCTTCAATCCTTTTACCACATCGCCGGTAACGCCAGCGGCCCAAATTAAGGTTTCGGACTCTAATTGAAGACTTAAATTAGTAGTTACTTTTTTACCGTCATAATCCTTTACAAAGGTATTGCAATGTACAAGCACGCCCAATTGGGTAAGGAATCGCGCCGCTTTTTTTGAAGCTTCATCACTCATGGTTGACAGTACCCGCGCACCCCCTTCCAATAAATAAATCTGCATGTCCGATGCTATCAAATCACGATAATCTTTAGGCAAGATTTGGTTTTTCAATTCTGCAATGGCACCCGCAAGTTCAACACCGGTGGGCCCACCTCCCACAATCACAAAAGTGAGTAACGCTTTTCGGGCGGCCTTGTCATTGGTAATGGCCGCCTGTTCAAAATTCTGTAAAATCAAACTTCGTATATTTAAAGCTTGAGGTACTTTTTTCATGGGCATACTATGGGCTTCAATGGCTTTATTGCCAAAGTAATTGGTTTTGG
This sequence comes from Mariniflexile sp., assembly GCF_052728615.1. Taxonomy (NCBI): domain Bacteria; kingdom Pseudomonadati; phylum Bacteroidota; class Flavobacteriia; order Flavobacteriales; family Flavobacteriaceae; genus Mariniflexile; species Mariniflexile sp. Next base: position 38,591 of record NZ_JBFVFE010000012.1, read on the forward strand.
TGCCCGTGGCAATCACTAAATAATCGTAACCAATCACGCCAATATCCGTATGTATCTCTTTGGCTTCGGCATCAATACTGCGTACTTTCGTCATGCGGAAATACATATTTTTGTAGCGTTTAATAATTTTCCGAAGCGGATATGCTATGGAATCCGGCTCCAATCCTGCCGAAGACACCTGATACAATAACGGTTGGAACGTGTGGTAGTTCCGCTTATCGATCAATACCACCTGTATGGGTTTGTTGCCTAAAGCTTTTACTAAATTAATACCGGCAAAACCACCTCCTATTATTACAAGTCTGGGAACATTTACTTGGGGAATATTCATAATGTATAAAATAAAACTTTATGCAAAGATATAAGGGTTGCCAATAATTTACTGAAACAAAATATTATTTTTACCAAGCTGTAACATTTTAAAACTTTAGGCTACTTACAGTGTAACCAAACCATCGATTTGAATAAAGAACTAGAACATAGCTTTGTTGAATTGCTAGAAAAGCATCAAAACATCATACATAAGGTATGCCGGTTGTACACCAATAACCAGGATGCGCACAACGATTTATTTCAGGAAATAACCATTCAGCTTTGGCGTGCCTACCCAAAATTTAGGGGCGACGCCAAATTCAGTACTTGGATGTACCGTGTGGGGTTAAACACTGCCATAACCCTGTACCGAAAATCGAAACGCAGCATCACAACCCAAGATTTTGCGGGTGTAGAGTTTAAAATAAAAGCAGAAGATTATGATGACACCGAAGAACAACAACTTAAAGTACTTTATAAAGCCGTACACCAATTGAACGATATTGAAAAAGCACTCGTTTTTTTGTATTTAGAAGATAAAGATTATAGCGAAATAAGTGAAACCATGGGTATTAGTGAAGTGAATGCACGGGTAAAAATGAACAGAATTAAAAACAAACTAAAAACCATACTAAATCCGTAAACCTATGGATGAACTAGATATACTTAAAAAAGACTGGAACAAGGAAAAGCCAGAGCATAAAAAACTATCTACACAAGATATTTACCCCATGCTGCACAAAAAATCGTCGTCTATTGCAAAGACGTTGTTTTACATAAGCATCGCCGAACTGGTGTTTTGGATATTGATCAACACCATAACACCCTATTTCTATTCAGATGAATATAAAACAAACCTAGACACTTTATTTAACGAACATCTCTTTACCGCCATAACCATTTTCAGCTATTTGGTTATAATACTTTTTATTTATCTACTTTTCAAAGCCCAAAAATCCATTTCGGCAACAGACAGTGCAAAAAAACTAATGGAAAGCATTTTAAATACCCGCAAAATTATCAAGTTCTATGTGATTTACAATTTGGTCATGATATTCATTACTTTTCTAGTAGCAATGGTCTATGGCATAAATCATGACCCAAAAATATCCAGCAAATTTTCGCATTACAGCGACAAACAATTGTTTTTCATCATTTTATTTTCAATGGTAGTTATTGGTGTTTTTATGCTCGTTATCTGGCTATTTTACAAACTCCTTTACGGCTTATTATTAAAACGCCTTAACCAAAATTACAAAGAATTAAAAAAACTGGAAGTTTAAGAGCCGATTGGTTGCCCAGTTTCAAACCCCATTAAAAAATGTTCTTATATGACCCATGATAAACTCCTTTATGCAATGGTTTTTTTGCTTTGTGCATCTCAGTGAAATAGCTGTAACACAAAGGCCTACAAAATATTACACGTCCCGATGGCTCCTCTCGGGACCACAAAGACCATTAAGTCCATAAAAAGCGTTTGCCCTGTCCCGTTAGGGACTTCATTTGGGCAGTGGCATATCAATACGCTGGTTTTCTGTGACTTTAGTTACAGGATGGGAAAGCAGATTTTAAAACAATGCCATACATGAAATCAGATTGCAAATATCCTTCTTTCAATGCTGCCCTATGCCGTACCTAAAGGCACGAATCCACTCCTCGATATAATTGCCGCTACCCATATTTTGTCCCTAAAGGGACATAGATCACATCTGTCGTACCTAAAGGCACGATTTTAAAACTGGATATTGTTGGGCTACCCATATTTTGTCCCTAAAGGGACATGGATGATGGAAAAAGCAACATGGTTATGGTTTTAATGTAAAAATAAGTTCCTTTCCAGGTGCTAAAGTTGTTTTTCAGTTTTCTTTCACTGAACAACCTGAATTTGACATAAAATAACCGAATACCAGCCACATGCGCTATTGTGGGGAGGCGCTTCCGATGGCTCGGGACCACAAAGATTATTAAGTTCCTAAAAGTGTTTGCCTGCCGATTGGCGCCCAGTTTCAAACCCTAAGTTGGTAAAATTTCCTTTTGTTTCGTAAAAAAAGAGGTATCCATGAACATGGACACTTCTTTTTTTTTGAAATTATTCGATTTTGGAACTAAAATTCCCGAAATGATTTTTATCATGTTTTAATATCTATTTACATCTGAAATTTGTAACATAATTAAAACAACAGTAATTATGGACCCAAAAAAAAATAGATATTTTAGAGTTTTAAGCTTAATAGCTGTATTGGTGTTTGCGATTAATTTAAGTGGCGCACAACAATTCAGTTTATCCAACCATGAATCCACTTTAACCGTTTTAGGAACTTCAAGTTTACATGATTGGCACATTACCGCCGAACAACAAAGCGGAAAAATAGTTTTTAAAAACCCTGAAACCGGCGACATTGATAAATTAACCGTTGAAATTGTGGCAGAAAGCCTAAAAAGTGGCAAATCCTCCATGGACAAAAACACCTATAAAGCCTTAAAAACCACTGCCCATAAAAACATTTCCTTCCAATTGATTGAAGTTAAGGAAACCACAAACAAAGGGGGAGGCAAGTTTATGGTAAAAACCGAAGGGGATTTAACCATAGCTGGCGTAAAAAAACGCATTCCATTGGAATTTTCGGCAACTATTATGGGGGATAAAATAACGCTTACCGGTGATAAAAAAATTAAAATGACCGATTTTAAAATCGATCCTCCAACGGCATTATTGGGAACCATCACAACGGGCGACGACATCACAATTAAATTTTCAACCATATTCAAATAAACGTAATAATCAAATCTTAAAAATTAAAAATCATGAAATCAATATTAAAAAAAGCAGTACTATTGGGAATTATATCAACAGGCTTCAGTTTTTATGCCCAAAACAGAAATTTAGACAATTACCGACAACCGGACAAAGATGGAATTGGTGTTTTTGAAGCACCAAAAGATTCAGTATCAACCTTTGATGGTGTAAAAGTTAGGATAGGTGGTGCTTCTACACTGCAATTCCAATCTTTGGATAATGAAAACTCAGGAGTTGTTCCTTTAGTAGAAGTAGGAAGCAACTTTAACCTGGCCACTGCCAATTTAGATTTGGATGTGGCACTTTATGATGGTGTTAGAATGCATCTAAGAACGTACCTATCTTCAAGACATCACAACGAACCTTATGTAAAAGGAGGGTATTTTCAAATTGATAAACTGAATTTTATCAGTGAAGGGTTTTTAGAAGATTTCATGAACCATGCAACCATCAAAATTGGCCACATGGAAAACAACTATGGCGACGCCCACTTTAGAAGAAGTGATAATGCCCAAACACTTTTTAACCCGTTTGTAGGCAACTTGATTATGGACTCTTTCACAACAGAAGTAGGAGCCGAATTACTTTACCGATTGGATAGTGGGTTTTTAGCAATGGTTGGCTTTACCAATGGTAAATTGAACCAAAGCGTTAGGGATGTAAACGGAACTACTGGAGGCGCTGCATTTTTAGCTAAGGTAGGTTATGATAAACAAATTACCGATGATTTCAGGTTTAGATTAACCGGGTCGCTGTATAATACAGGATACGCACAAAATGTTTATTTATATACAGCAGATAGAGCTGGTTCTAGATATTATGATGTTATGCAAAATCCAACAGCTACAAGTCATGATTTTAGATCAGGTCGCTTTGACCCAGGTTTTAAAAACAAAATTACTGCTGTAATGATCAATCCTTTTGTAAAATACGGTGGATTGGAAGTTTTTGGAACTGTTGAATTAACTTCTGGAAGAGCTTTGACTGAAACCAACGATAGAAAAGCTACACAATACGCTGGCGAAGTTATTTATAGATTTGGGAATACCGAAAACTTCTACTTAGGTGCTCGATATAATACGGTAAGTGCGGAATTGGCAAGTGGCGATGATATAGATATTAATAGATTCCAGTTAGGTGCTGGTTGGTTTTTGACCAAAAACATCTTAATGAAAGCTGAATACGTAACTCAAAAATATAACGATTATCCTACCGGAAATCTTTTAGAGGATGGTAAGTTTAATGGTTTTATATTAGAAGCTGCCATAAGTTTTTAAGCAAATAATTATAATTAGTTGAATTTTGACAAGTCTCAAAAAAGCACACGTTTTAATTATTCGAAATAATATTTTAAATTGCTGTTATTTTTGAGACTTGTTTTTTTATAATAAAAATTGTAACTATTAGATTGTAACTATTAGTTTTAATAATATGATTCTCAAAAGGTTTACATTTTTAATTTTTATAATAACGGCATTCGCTTTTACACATAGGGATTCCGGTTTTAAAAGCACATCGGTTGTTATAACTACCGAAAGTTCTTTATTAGTTAGAGGAACAACCAATGTGAACACCTTTTCTTGTACATATAATATCAATAAATTCAAAAATCCCATTCAGGTAATTTATCGTATGGAAGGTGATAAAATGAGCTTTAATAAAACAGCATTGATTTTAGATTCCAATGGTTTTGATTGTGGAGGAAAAGCCATAAACAATGATTTTAAGAAAATTTTAAAATCAGATATCTACCCTCAAATCACCTTGTTTTTAAAAGAAATCCGTTTATTGGAAAACACTGGAGACGTTCAAGCATCCGTAAATATAGAAATTGCCGGCATTATAAAAGGCTATAAAATCCCTGTGAAGATTAAAAAAACCAGTAGTATGCTCATTACGGGAGATTTGGCGTTGAGTTTGGATGATTTTAAGTTAGAAGCTCCTAAAAAACTCTTCGGACTTATTTCTGTGGATGATACAATTGAAATTTTTTTTCAATTGGTAGCTCAGGAAAAATAACAGCTGTTGTCCGTTCGCAACAAATAAAAAAAATCATCAAGCGATATTGTTGACAATTAAATTGAATTTGAAACCGAAAATTTGAAAATATGGATTGTCCCCTAGACTTTAGGGGTGTTTTTAAAATTTGAGTGATATTTATATATTTGAAAATCAAATATATAAAATACTAGTCAATGGTAGTCTTTCGGCTTCGCTCAAGATAAACTAAAGTTTATAACTTCACATAATTGACAATCATTAAGGTCTCGACTGCGCACTCGACCAGACAAAGTAACCAGTGAACTCATTTAAACAACTTCTTTTATTTTTCCTTTTTTTGAAGTTTTGAGGTGTCGCTCATTCTATTCACAATAATCTTTGGGTTGCCATACAAGTACACGCTACTGCTACCTGAGGCGTCAATGGTTACCGTATCCACCACTTCCAAATAAGCATCACTGGACATTTCATTTACCGTATTACAGATTTGGGCCGTAAAATTTTTACCGTTGAATTGGGAATAATTATCGGTTCTTAATTTGAATTCAGCGGTTTCCCCTTCAATGGTCGCATTGGCTCGTTGGTATAGATCAACAGTCGTTATGGGCGAATAGATTAAGGCATCTATTTTACTGTTGTCTGTTAAAGTAAGTTTGGCATTTTCACAAGTAAGGTTCAGCTTTATTTTCGATCTGCCATTGCTTTGAAAATCAAAATTATTGGTTTTTAAGGTTAATCCAGCTTTGGAAGATCCTTCGGTTATCAATAAGGCATTGGTTAAATCCATGGAAGTTACTGAGGTTATTTCGCTGTTATCAATGGTTCTAATATTGGTCAAACCAGCATCATAATTAACGGTAATGTTCAAGCGTTTTTTTGAGGTTATCCGCATGGTTTTATCAAAGGTTAAAACCCCATCAACCACATAAAATTTAATAAATCCATGTAGGTTTTCGTCCGTTTCAATGGTTACAGAAGGCGATTGATCATAAATGAGTTCAACTTCAAAATCTTCATCAAGCAGGATGGTGTGAAACGGATCAATTTCAGTTTGTATAATAGTCACATTTTTGTTCCCTTTTACTTTTTCAGCTTTTTGCGCAAAACCAATAAAGCATGATGCAAATACAAAAAGTAGAGATATAACTTGTTTACACATTGATTTGTAGAAGATTGTTGAATAACAAATATAAACAAAAACCATCCTAAACTTTGATTTAAGTTTAAGATGGTTTAAAATTGGTTGGTTTTAATTAGGCTATTGTTTTTTTATACTTCCGGAAGCACTATCGTTTTTGTTCACCACTTCTGGATTTCCTAAATATTTAATGTCGCCTCCACTACTCGCTTTGGCTGTTAATTCTTTTGAAGTATTCACCGTGATATCCGCACCACTGGTTGCTTTTACATGACTGGATTCTGCAATTAAATCGGCTGCTTTTATATCGCTGCCACTGGTAGCTTCTGCTGTTAGTTTGATTGTTTTGCCTGATAGCTTCAAATCGCTGCCACTGGTAGATATGCAGTTGAGTGTTACCGTATTTACATCTAAATTCATAGCGCCGCCACTTGTGGTTTCAAGTTCTAAACTTTCGGCGGTAATGGTGTTGGTAGAAAAAACATCACTCCCACTGGTTGCCGTAATGCCACTAACGTCTTTAAAACTTACCATCACTTTTTTCGATTTACATCTGCCAATATTTTTTTTGGTGTGAATCTTTAAAACACCATCTATAACTTCGGTTATTATAAGTTCTTGTAGGTTTTCATCAGCTTCAACGCTAACGCTTTCGGTATCGCTTTGCGTTACATATACGTCCAAACCTTCGGTGGCTTTAATGGCGGTAAATGGTTTGTTAATGGTTCGTTGTTCTGTGGTTACATGACCATTTCCTTTAACTCCATTGATGTTCATATCGAAATTGCAAGAAAATAGGCTTAAACTGATTAGGGTTGCTACAATGATTTTTACTAAAGTGGTCATAACTGTTCGTTTTTTGGTACTGAAACAAGTTCAGCACAGGTTGATGATTTATAGTTCGAATATCCAATTTTTAGGTTTTGATTAGTAACTTAAATATCTGAACTGTTGTTTTTTAATACTGAATTGTTAATTAATTGGATTTGATATTTACTCCTTTGGAATTTATGTTCACTTTCACGTCTTCCGATTCCACTTTAATCCCCGTACTATCAATTTTAAAATTATTGTTATCATTTTTAATTTCAATACCATTTTCGTCAATTTTCACATGGGGCGTATCAACGTCCACTTCAAATTCATCTTCTTCGCAATCATGGCATGTTACCCCATCCTCAACAACATTTATGTAATGATTCACATAGTTGGACCCCATTGTATGGTGTAAATAACGTTTGGTATTATTATTAAATTTAACCACAGCACCTTCCGGCAAATAAAGTACCACCGTTATTTCTTGGTCGCTGAATCTGTTTTTGGCATTGGTTGATAAATAAGAATCCAACCGTAATTCATTCCCTTTTAAAGCATAATTGTAGTTTATGTTTTTGGCACGTTCCATGGCTTTATCATAATTTCTACCATCGGCACTTTTTTCTATACTTATAGTAGCCAAGGAATCGGTTGTAGATTTTACAACAATCTCAATATCCGAACTATAAATGGTAGGCACCCCATTTCCATTGTTAACCACTTTAAAGGAATTGTATCGGTTTCCCAATAAATCATTTTCTGCCATTTTAATTTCCAAAGTGTCGTTGGCAGCTATAAAAAGTTCTTGTTTTTCTATAACACGTTCGTTAAAGGCATGTTCACTGGCTTCCCTTAAACCTATCACTATTAATCCGATTATGGAAAACAACCACAGACCGATAAGGGTAAATTTTGCAATGTTTCCAATAGATTTTAAGTTGTCAATAAGAATTTTCAAACCTAAATAGAACAGGAAAAAGAACGGAATCCCAATAGCAAAAAAGGCTAATAAAGATGCCAACCATACCGGTGAATTTCCTGCAATGGCAATATTTATAAAATCCATTCCCGGTATGTGGAGTATATTTAAAATGCCCACCGAAAACCAACCGATCATTAAGGAAATTAGGGCAAAGGCACCCACCAAAATCATAATAATTCCAATAAATTTCGCAATTATTTTAAAGAAGAACATAATAATGTCTGCCAACGTGTCAAAGAACGATCTTGAACTCGATTTTATTTTGTTTCCCTGTTTTTGAAAATCGGCTTTCCTTGCTGCTTCCGAAACATTTTTGGCTGCCCCCGAAACAGAATCGCTTACGTTTTTTGCAACGTCCGATACGGTTTCCGAAACGGTATCAAACCCGTCCTTTATTTTTTTTTCGATGTTGCTAATGTTAACCGGGTCGCCCGTCATCATTATTTTTTCGGCAGTTGTTTTAGCTTCAGGCACTAAAATCCAAAGTAATATGTATAGTAAAAACCCCGTGCCAAATCCGAAGAGCAATAATATCCAAGCCAAACGAATCCAGATGGTATCAATGCCCAAATAATGTCCTAACCCAGACGAAACCCCACCAATATACGAGTTATCGGTATCCCTAAAAAGCTTTTTAGAGGCCGAAGATTTTCTCTCATGAGCCGGTTGTGGTTCATCCTCAAATATGGCATCATCAACCAAATAATCTTCCGGTTGTCCCATAATGGAAATCACCTCGTCCACTTCCTTGATACGGATCACTTGTTTGTCGTTTTGCACGCGCTCGCTAAAAAGTTCGGCAATACGTGCTTCAATATCCGCAATAATCTCGGTGCGTCCCTGAGAATCTGTGAATGAACGTTTTATAGCCTCAAGATAGCGTTGCAGTTTTAAGTAAGCATCTTCGTCTATATGGAAAAAGGTCCCTGCTAAATTTATGTTGACTGTTTTATTCATTTTAATGTTGTTTTTTGGTGTTGGTTACTAAGTTAACGGCGTTTTGTAATTCGCTCCACGTCGTGTTCAATTCCTTTAAAAATAATTTACCGGTCTCGGTCAAGCCATAGTATTTTCTTGGTGGCCCCGAGGTCGATTCTTCCCAACGGTAATTAAGTAGTCCGGCATTTTTTAATCGGGTAAGTAGCGGGTAAATGGTCCCTTCCACCACCAGCAACTTGGCGTCTTTTAAGGTGTCCAAAATCTCTGCAACATAAGCATCGTCGTCTTTTAAGACCGATAATATGCAGAATTCCAAAACCCCTTTGCGCATTTGTGCTTTTGTGTTTTCTATCTTCATAGTGTCATTCGTTTAATAATGTGAAACTGTTCATTTTTTGATTGATTTTGATGATTGTTATTTGATGAAATTTTATTTTTTGGGCGTTACCCTATCGGGTCGGGCTTTACGCTACAAGTCCTCGCTCGTACCTCGCTGTGGGCTTTCCGCTCCAATCCCTAACGCGGTCCCATTTGCCATCTGTTTTTTTCTCATAAGGCATTCTCTATTTTAAAAAATTGATTGTAAAAGGATATTTGTAATATTCCCCATCCCGCGCTTTTAAGCTGGCTATTACTATCAAAACAAGTTCAATAATAAAACCTAAAACAGCCAATACACCCAGTCCTCCTCCAATATATAATAAGGGCGAAGGCTTGCCAATATTAAAATGGATATCGTGAAAACCATTAAAATCTATAAAATCCAAACCGCCCAAAAACTTGAAAATAAATAAGGGAATGGTTATGGCGCCGATAATAATGGCATACAGCAAAATGCTTACTTGAAAGTTGATGGCTTGTTTGCCATGCGCATCTATAAACTCCGATTTATCTTTATTGGCGGCCCATAATATAATAGGACCAATAAAATTCCCGAACGGAATAATAAACCTGCTAAAGGTTGATAAATGAATAAATGTAGCGATGTTTTTTTGATGGTTGTCGAGCATGGTTTTAAAACGTATAATAGTTTCCTATGCAAATATATATCTTTAAAAAGGTATTATGTTACGCATAGTACCATATTTTAACACAAATTTAACGTTTAAGGGTACGGATTATTTTCATAACTTAGTGCCAAATTAAATGATTAAAAATGACGTTAACACCAAGAAAACTAAATGCTTACACCATGTTCAAACTGCCTGCTGCCTACCTGTGTGGTGTGAGAACCAAACATATTGATAATGATGCCTGTACTGTGGGCGTAACCTATAAATGGATCAACCAAAACCCATTTAAGTCCATGTTTTGGGCAGTGCAAGGGATGGCAGCGGAGTTTTCTACGGGTGCATTAATGATTGGTAAAATTCAAGAATCGGGCAAAAGGGTATCAATGTTGGTAACATCAAACTCGGCAACATTCACAAAAAAAGCAACTGGTAAAATCACTTTTACTTGCAACGATGGTAAATTAATAGACGCAGCGCTTCAAAAAGCCATCGAAACTGGCGAAGGGCAAACCGTTAGTATGAAATCTGTTGGCACCAACGAAGAAGGCATCGAAGTCTCTACTTTTATTTTTGAATGGAGTATTAAAGAAAAGAGTTAAGTCGCTTGTCGTGAAGTTGTGTCGTTGATTTACAGCTTAACAACAAACATCTCAACAACCAACAAAAAATTGTAACAAAACCATAAACAAATCAACTTATAAACTAATAAACCTTTAAACTAATAAACTTTTTTAATATGACAGCTCACGAAATTGATTATAGAATCTATGGCGAGGAAATGTAATATGTAGAAATAGAACTCGACCCCCAAGAAGACATGATTGCCGAAGCATGAAGTTTTATGATGATGGACGACGGCATTAAAATGGAAACCATTTTTGGCGATGGTTCCAAAAACGATTCTGGATTTTTGGGTAAAATTTTAGGTGCGGGAATACGCATCCTAACAGGCGAAAGTTTATTTATGCTATACAACCAATTATGAGTTACGAAGCTATCGAACGAAGCTCATTTGTGCTTTCATTTTTTTGATTGTTAAATCGTCGTTAAAGTGGACGTTAAAAATCGTTAAAGTTGAATTCTTGATTCAATAAATATTTAATTTTAATCGTTATGTGGTTTTTGCTATCGCACAGATAACATATTTAATTGAAATTTAGAGGTTTACTCTCAAAAAATTATTTTTAATAAAACTTAATTGAAAATTATGAAGAAGATTTTATCATTAGTATTGGTTTCGGCATTAGGTGGGGCTTTAACCTTAGGTGCTTACAAAACTTTTATAGAGCCAAAAAATGAATTTGTTCTAACAACTTCAAACCCAAATCCAACGTTTTTACCAACCAGTAGTGTTGGTGCTTTAATGAATGCCTACGAATCTCCAGATTTTACGGTTGCTGCCGAAAATGCAGTCAATGCCGTAGTGCATGTAAAAAATGTGTCGATTAGTTCTGGAGAAATGAGTTTGCAGGATTTATTTTCGGGCAGAACTACACCACATGCACTAATGGGTACAGGTTCTGGGGTCATTATTAACGCTGATGGCTATATTATTACAAATAACCATGTTATCAATAACTCCGATGAGTTGTCTGTTACTTTAAACAACAATAAAACTTATAAAGCTGAAATTGTGGGTTCCGATCCAAAAACGGACATTGCGCTTTTAAAAATCAATGCCAATGAAGATTTGCCTTATGTAACATTTGCCGATTCTGACCAAGCGAAGATTGGCGAATGGGTATTGGCGGTAGGAAATCCGTTTAATTTAACATCTACCGTAACTGCTGGTATTATCAGTGCCAAAGCCAGGGATTTATCGGGTACAAGCTCACAATCGTTTATACAAACCGATGCCGCTGTAAACCCAGGAAATTCTGGTGGTGCCTTGGTAAATACAAAGGGAGAACTTATTGGTATCAATACGGCCATTTCATCCCAAACGGGCTCCTATATCGGTTATTCGTTTGCGGTACCCAGTAATATTGCACGAAGGGTTATTGAAGATATTATGGAGTTTGGTAATGTGCAAAACGGCATACTTGGTATTACTGGCGGCTCATTGAACAGTGCCTTTTCCGATAAATTGGGTATTAATGATACCGAAGGTATTTATGTGGATGGTGTGGTAGAAGAATCTGGTGCCGAAAAAGCGGGTATTAAAAAAGGTGATATTATAAAAGAAATTGACAACATTAAGGTTTCTAAGTTCGCCGATCTAACCGGGCATATAGGTTCGAAACGTGTTAATGACGTGGTGAACGTTAAAATTTCCAGAGGAGGTTCCATAAAGACCTTTCCCGTAACTTTGTCCAGAAACGAAACCTTAACACTTCCGCTAGTAGGTCGGGTTAAAAATGCAAAACAAGAAGATCTAAGAAAATACAAAGCATCAAATGGCATTAAAATAATGGAGCTGGATGAAAAGTATGCCGATTATTGGAAAAAGAATGGTGTAAAAGAAGGCACAATCATCACATCCATCAATGATACTAAAATAAATTCGGTGGATGATGCCCAAGAAGCCATTAAAAACAAGTCGGCTTACGAACCTTTAAGGATAGAACTTATAAATGCCAATGGAGAAAAAGAACGTTATAATTTCAGGTAACCGAAAATCAAAAAATCCAATCCTTTTTTTATAACGTATATAATTTAGCCTCACAAAGTGAGGCTTTTTTATATTTTTTACCTGTTTAACAAACATTTTTTTTAACTTAGTACACCATAACAACCTGTAAACCTATTTAAATGAATTATTTTAAACTCCCAACCCTATTGATTTTTCTGATTTCCTTTGCGAATTCTGCACAAGATGCTGATAATGATAAAGATAAACTATCTTTGAACAGTGGCCCTTTGGAAAATCAATTTGAATATGCCATTCAAAAATCGAATGGATGGCGAGATGAGCGCGGACAAGAATACAGAGTTATAAAAACATTTTGGTTAACCGAACTAAAAGCACACGTTTTAGATTCCATACAGACCATCAAAAAAGAAGTAACAGAATCACAAATAACGCTAAAAGCCCAAGCACAGGAAATTTCAGATTTAAAAACAAGTGTTTCAAATATACAAAGCACTTTAGATAAAACCAAAAGTGAAAAAGACAACATGTCTTTGCTGGGTATCCAAATGGGCAAAAGTGGTTATAGTGCCGTCATGTGGAGTATTGTAGGTGTTTTATTTGCTTTGCTACTTTTCTTTATCTATAGTTTTAAAAATAGCAACACGGTTACCAAAGACGCTAAACGTTCGCTTACCGAACTTGAAGATGAATTTGAGGAACACCGTAAAACTGCCGTAGAACGCGAACAAAAAGTACGGCGCCAATTGCAGGATGAAATAAACAAGCAAAAAATTATTAGAACAAAAAAATAAGTTTTTTTACTTTCAAAATTAAATGGACATCATCATCTGCTAACAGATTAAAGGGAAATGCTTTTTATTTTCTTTTAAACCAGCAAAACACGAAATTTTGATTTGTATCAAAGGGCGTTTTATGGTCAATTTTAATGCACCTAATTTTTTCAAAATATATTTTAAATTGATTGGTCATCGTCCTTTCTGAATATTGTTTTATTGCTAAACCACTACACTTTTTGGGACCATTTTCAGAAAAGGCACCAACAACTAAATTACCGTTCTTGTTTAGATACTCTTGAACAGTTTCGATATAACTATTTATATCTTGTTCTTCTGTTAAGAAATGAAATGCTGCTCTATCGTGCCAAAAATCATAATGTTCCGGTGGTAAAAAATCAGCAACATCGGCTACAATCCATTTTACTTTCTTTGATTGGCTTTTTAAACGTTCTTTGGCTCTATCTAATGCAGTTTCAGATATATCCAATACTGTGATATCTTTGTATCCCAACTTCAATAAATTATCTACCAAATAACTATCGCCACCACCAATATCAATGATTTTTGCCGATTTAGAAATATTGGATTTTTCAAAAAAAGATAATGATGTTTTAGGGATAGGTTCATACCAACTCACTTCTTCTAAAGATTTTGTTTTAAAAACGTTTTCCCAATGTGCTTTACTACTCATATTATTATGTTTTAACTCCAAGTCATTTTCTGCAACCTAACCGCATTCAAAATGGCCAACAAAGCCACGCCAACATCTGCAAAAACTGCCTCCCACATCGTTGCCAGACCACCTGCGCCCAAAACAAGTACCACAGCTTTTACTCCAAAAGCAAGCGCAATATTTTGATATACAATACGTCTGGTTGATCGACCAATTTTAATGGCTTTGGCAATTTTGCTCGGTTGGTCTGTTTGTATTATAACATCTGCGGTCTCAATGGCGACATCGCTACCTAAACCACCCATTGCAATGCCTACATCACTTGCCGCCAAGACGGGCGCATCGTTAATGCCATCTCCAATGAAAGCTACTTTGTTGTCATTTTCTGACATTAATTTTTCGACTTGGTTTAGCTTATCTTCCGGTAAAAGACCGCCCTTGGCCCAATCTATTTTCAATTCTTTTGCTATCTGTTGGGTTATGGAATCCTTGTCTCCAGAAAGCATTATGATTTTTGAAATGCCAGATTCCCTTATCTTCTTAATGGCTTCGTGCGCATCATCCTTTAATTCGTCTGCAATAATTACATAGCCAGCGAATTTATTTTCGATTGAAACCATTACGATAGATTCTACGATATTGTCGGTTTCAGATGGAACTTCGATGTTGTTTGAAATCATCAATGGTTTGTTCCCGACCAATACGGTTTTGCCATTTACCGTTCCTTTTAGACCTTTTCCGGCAATTTCAGTTACTTCGGAAGCTTGAAAATCTTCGCCATCGGCTTTGTATTCCATAATGGCCTTTGCAATGGGATGGGTGGACTGTTCTTCCATCGCCATTAAATACTGCATCATTTCGGCTTCGCTCAATACAGGCATTTGGGCTTCGCTCAATGACCGGTTTTTGTCATTCGCAATAACAATTTCTTTTATTTTAAAAACACCTTTTGTTACGGTTCCTGTTTTATCCATAACCACGGTGGTTACCTTTGTCATTTCATCTAAAAAAGATGCGCCTTTAAACAAAATTCCATTTTTTGAAGCTGCTCCCAATCCACCGAAATAACCCAACGGAATAGAGATAACCAAAGCACACGGACAAGAAATAACCAAGAAAATCAATGCTCTGTATAACCAATCGCTAAAAATATAGTCGTCCACAAAAAAGTAGGGTAAAAATGTCAAAGCAATTGCTGAAAACACCACAATTGGCGTATAGATTCTTGCAAATTTCCGAATGAACAATTCGGTCTTTGATTTACGTGCGGTGGCGTTTTGCACCATATCAAGAATTCTTGCAATAGAACTATCCTTAAATTCTTTGGTCGTTTCAATTTCAATCACACCATCTAAATTGATGCTTCCAGCAAAAACCTTTTCGCCTTTTGAAATGGTATTAGGCTTGCTTTCGCCCGTTAATGCTGCGGTATTGAATGAGCCTTTTTCAGAAATTAGAATTCCATCCAAAGGGATTTTTTCACCAACTCTAACTTGTACTTTTTCGCCAATTTCAACAGCTTCGGGATTTACGGAACTATAATTATTGTTTCTGTAAACCAAAGCTTCATTCGGCCTAACATCGAGTAAGGCCTTGATGTTTCCTTTCGCTTTTTTAACTGCTGAATTTTGAAACAGTTCGCCTACTGCATAAAATAGCATTACGGCGACGCCTTCTTCATAATGACCAATCGCAAAAGCACCAATTGTAGCGATGGTCATTAACAAGAATTCTGTAAAAAAGTCGCCTTTTAAAATACTTTTCCAGCCTTCCTTCATTACCGGAAATCCTACGGGAATATATGCAATAATAAACCAGGCCAGCCTAATCCAATCCTTAAAAAATGATGTGCCTGTGCTGAGCGATGTCCAAGTATCAAAATAATCAAAACCAATTCCTGCAATCAGCATTGCAAAACTTATGATTGCAGGAAGATAAATTTTAAAATTTGAGCTTGTGTTTTCGTTATTTTTATTATGATTATGACTGCAACAGCCTTCCTCAGCACCTAATTCACTAAGCTTTTTATTTTCTTTTTTCATAGGTGCAATTTCCAACTATATTCGATGCAATGGAAGTGCATTTATTGGCCGCTACATTTTTCGCAAACACCTTTAATTACAAGGTTTACATCTTCAGCCAAATAGCCTTCGGGTAAATTGATATGCGGAATTTTATGTTGTGTCAAACAAACCGTTTCATTGCAATTGTTACAATGAAAATGCAGGTGTAAATCCTGTTCAATTTCACAATTGCATCCTTTTTCGCATAAGGCGTATTTTGTAATTCCTGTGCCATCATCTATTTGATGCACGATTCCGTTTTCTTCAAATGTTTTTAAAGTTCGGTAAAGGGTTGTTCTTTCTGCTTTTGTGAATGAATTCTCAATATCGGTCAGGGCTACTGAAATTTCTTTTTGCACCATATATTTGTAGATGAGGATCCGCATTGCGGTTGGTCTTACCTTTTTTTCTTCCAAAAATTGTTCAATTTCGTTCATCTTATATAATTAATGTCCGTGACCTCCGCCTTCGTCTTCGCTGTTTTTTGCTTTTGCCAAAAGTGTGAAAGCATCTTTTAAAACAACTTCCATCGTAGCAATATCCTGTGTTTCATCGACAAAATCGAAAGCAATAAAGCCTTCTTCCTCGTTTCCTTTTGTGATTTCGAGCATTTCAAAATCGTTCATTGTGTTTTCGCCTTCTTTCCGTTTTCCGAGGGATTTAAAAATGTACTGTTTTGCTTCAAACCGTACAATGGCTTCCTCTGGAATGGCGTACTCTTCTTGCGCTTCCACCTCTATGGCGGCGTTGACGAACATTCCTGGCAACAACGCTTCATTTTTTTCCTTTAAATGGCCGTGAATCGTGATAGACCTATCGTCACGAACATTATTGGCAATGAGGAACACTTCGGCCTCCATCCATTTATCAGGTGCATTTGCCAATCTAAATCGGATGCGCTGTCCATCTCGAATCAAGGGAATATCATCTTCATATACTTTAAGTTCTACGTGCAAATCGGTGGCATCGGTAATATCCATTAGTACATCCTGTGGGTTGAAATATTTCCCTGTATTTATGTAAACTTCCCGAACCACGCCGTTTATGGGCGAATACACATTAACGATTGTGGAAATAGTCCCATTTTTTACAGTTGAAGGATTGATGCCAATCAACCGAAGTTTACTTTCAAGCGACTTAATAGTTGCCTGATTGGTCAAGTACATACTTTTCGCTTTTTGGAATACTTTGGATGATGTTACATTTTCATCATTCAAGGTTTGTTGGCGTTCAAAATCCGCTTTTAAATAATCGTTGTTTGCCAAGGCCTCCAAATAGGCTCTTTGGAATTCAATAAATTCTGGATTTTCGACCTTTGCGATTACCTGACCTTTTTTTATTCTACTTCCGGGAAGCATCTCGGTATATTTTAAAAATCCGCCGTAAGGAACCGTTACGGAAATGTTGCCTTGCGGCGGCACGTTAATCATTCCGTTTACCGTTATTTCGTGGCCTATTTTCCGTTTTTCAACCTTACCGATTACGATGTTGGTCTGTGCCATTTGGGCATCGGTCAATTCAACTTGGTTTTCTTCGGTCTTGTGGTCGTCTTCAAGCATTGGCTGTGCTTTTTCCTTACAGCCTGTTGCCATTAAAGTGACGATTAGAACTGCTGTTAGATATATATTCTTCATTTTATTGATTATTTGCGATGAGTTGTTCTATTTTAATGAGTGTTTGATTGTACCGGTTTACAAAATCCAAATAGTTCACTTGAATGGTCAATGCCCTATTAAGGCCCTGGATGTATTCGATATAGCCAACTTCGCCTTCCTGAAAGCCACGTTGCGAATTTTTCAACAACAATTCCGCTTGTGGCAATGCGTTGTTTCGGTACAACTCCAGATTTGTTTGCTCTGTTTGAAGCACGTTCCATAAGGTTTCGAACTGTGTTTGGGTTGTATTTTTTACGGCTTCCAATTGTGCCTCATTTTCCATTTTTTGAATTTTGGCAGCCTTTATTTTCGCTGTGTGTGGCTTGAACCAAATAGGGATGCTCAAACCCAGTTGTACACTTGTAAATCGGTCGCCAGAATCATATTTATTCGGTATCCCGTTCAAGAATTGACCAGTGCCAATAAAGGATTGGTTGAAATACCCCAAGGTGATATCGGGCAATAGTTTTGAAACAGCCACGGATTTTTCATTTTCGGCAAGTTCAATTTGCTTTTTGTAAAAGGCGAGCGTGGGGTTATTTGCGATGGCCGTGGAATCCTTCAATTGGGGCAACATCGCCGTTTTTGCTTCTAAATTTCCAACATTGATATCGACCAAACTATCGGTGTTCATCAAATTCTGCAATTGCAATTGCTGGTTTTTAAGTGCAGAAGCGTTTTCCAAAATCAAAATCTGGATATCCGCCAGTTCCACATTGGCGGTAGCTTGCTCCAATGCATTGCTTTCGCCTGTTTTGTAACGTATGTTGGCAGCGTAGGCAAATCGTTCATATATGCTATCCTGCTTTTGTAACAGTATTTTTCTGCTCTTGAGGTACCACAATTCATAATAGGTGGATTTTACTTGGGCAATCAATTCATTTTCCAAAACGGCTTCGTTCAGTTCGCTTGCCTCAATTTTGGCTTTTGCCAATTTATTTTGGCTGCCATAAAGTGTTGGAAACGCAAACTTTTGGCTTACGCTAAACCGTGTGTCATTAGCTGCGATGCTATTGGTTTGCCCATAGTCAAGACCAAATTCGGTTTTGGGCAAATCTAAACTGGCGGCTTTCAGTGCCTGCTGCTGTTCGGTCTGCAAACGTGAAACTTTGATGTTCGGATTGTTTTTCAATGCCGTTGCAATCACTTCATCAATATTTTGATAGACTTTTACTTGGGAAGTTGTCTGCGCATTTATAGAATAGACACTTCCGAGGAATGCCATCAACACAACAAGAGTAGTTTTGTTAAGTTTCATCCTTAATTTTTTTTCTGAATAATAATAGAGAATGGGCAGTACCACGAGCGTCAAAAAGGTAGCGGTAATCAAACCACCAATCACCACGGTTGCCAAAGGACGCTGTACTTCTGCGCCCGAAGTTTGGGAAATTGCCATTGGCAAAAACCCTAAAGATGCTACGGAAGCGGTCATAATAACAGGTCGCAAACGCGTTTTTGTGCCTTGATAAATGCGTTGGAAAATATCTGAAATACCGTCTTTCTTAAGTCGGTTAAATTCTGCAATCAGTACGATACCGTTTAATACCGCTACACCGAAAAGGGCAATAAAACCGACGCCTGCGGAAATACTGAATGGCATTCCACGAAGCCAAAGAGCAAACACACCACCAATGGCCGATAATGGGATGGCGGTAAAAATCAAAATTCCCTGTTTGATGGACCCAAAGGTGAAATACAGCAGGATAAAAATGAGCAATAGCGCCAATGGAACTGCAATGGCCAAGCGCTGCCGTGCTTCCACAAGGTTTTCAAACTGTCCGCCATACAAAATGGTATAGCCTGGCGCCAGTTTGATTTGCGAATCGATTTTAGTGCTAATTTCATCCACCACACTTTCCACATCGCGATTACGAACGTTGAACGCGACAATAATACGCCTATGTGTATCATCCCTCTGAATTTGATACGGGCCATCTTTTATGGAAACCGTGGCCACCTGTTGCAAGGGAATCTGTTGGCCATTGGCAGCATTGAGGTAGAGATTCTGCACATCGTGAAGGTCTGTCCGGTTCTTGGTTTCCAAACGCACTACCAAATCAAATTGCTTTTCGCCTTCATAGACCAACCCTGCTGAAGCTCCGGCGAATGCAGCTTGAATGGTGTTGTTTACCGATTTAATATCCAATCCATATTTTGCAAGTTGCCCACGATTGTAGTTGATGACAATTTGTGGAACGCCTGTAACTTCCTCGATATAAACATCGACCGCACCTTCAACAGTTCCTGCTAATTTTCCAATTTGGTTCGCGTAGGTGGAAAGTTGGTCTAAATCTTCGCCATAAATTTTAATGGCAACATCTTGGCGCACGCCCGTCATCAATTCATTAAATCGCATTTGGATGGGCTGTTGAAAACCGAAGGTAACGCCAGGAATGACTTCAAGGGCTTCGGCCATTTTATTGGCCAAATCTTCCCTGTTTGATGCCGTAACCCATTCCGATTTATCCTTTAAAATAATCATCAAATCGCCAGCTTCAATAGGCATTGGGTCTGTGGGGATTTCGCCCGAACCAATTTTGGAAACCACCTGCAAAACCTCTGGAAAATTGTCCAATATTATTTTTTCAGCCTTGGTGGTTGCTTTTATGGTGTTTGAAAGCGAGCTTCCTGTAATCACTCGTGTTTCCACCGCAAAATCGCCTTCTTCCAGCGTTGGGATAAATTCGCCACCCAAACTTTGGAACACCATAAAAGCGATAACGAAAAGTGCAATGGTAATTCCCACCACCAAAATTCTCGTCCGCATTGCCCAATGAATGATAGGCTCGTACATACGGTAAAAGAAGTCCATAATTTTATCGGAAATATTCCGCTTATGCTCCGTTTTTTTGCTCAATGCGAGTGCAGACATCATCGGGATGTAAGTCAATGACAATAGGAAAGCACCCAAAATAGCGAAACTTACCGTCTGCGCCATCGGTCCGAACATTTTGCCTTCCGTTCCTACTAAAGCTAAAATTGGCAGATATACAATAAGGATGATGATTTCTCCGAATGCCGCTGAGTTTCTGATTTTACTGGCAGACTGATACACTTCTTCATCCATTTCGGCCTGCGTTAATTTTCGGGAAAGTTTTAAAGCGCCCAAATGAAAAAGGGTCGCTTCCACAATAATAACCGCGCCATCCACAATCAAACCAAAATCGATAGCACCCAAGCTCATCAAATTTGCAGAAACGCCAAACAAATGCATCATACTGAACGCAAACAGCAATGCCAACGGAATAACGGAAGCCGTAATCAGACCTGCACGCCAGTTGCCCAACAATAAGAGCAATATAAAAATAACGATGAGCGCACCTTCCACAAGATTGGTGGTAACCGTACCGATGGCGTTGTTCACCAGCTTCGTCCTATCCAGGAATGGTTCAATAACCACACCCTCGGGCAGGGTTTTTTTTATGGTTTCAATTCTATCTTTAACATCTGCAATTACTTGGGCAGAGTTGGCACCTTTCAACATCATTACAATCGCACTTACCACTTCGCCTTCGCCGTTGCGCGTGGTTGCGCCATAGCGAATCGCCTTTCCTGTTTGTACGGTGGCAACATCACTTATTAAAATGGGGTTTCCACTTTCGGTCTGTTTTACAAGTATATTTTCAATATCCTCTATTGAACCAACAAGACCTTCACTTCGAATGAATAGTGCCTTATCGTTTTTTTCTATATAAGCCCCACCGGTGTTTTGGTTATTGTTTTCAAGGGCGTTGAAAAGGTCGGAAATGGAAACACCCATTCCGTTCAAGCGTTCTGGGCGGACAGCTATTTCGTATTGTTTTAGATAACCGCCAAAACTACTAACATCTGCAACGCCTTTGGTTCCCAGAAGTTGGCGCTTAATGACCCAATCCTGAATTGTTTTTAATTCTGTTGCCGTGTACTTATCTTCAAAACCTGGCTTTGTAGTGATGACATATTGGTAGATTTCGCCGAGTCCTGTAGTTAATGGTGCAATACCTGGTTTGCCAATGCCTTCGGGAATTTGGGCCTGGGCATCTGCAAGACGCTCATTTACTTGTTGCCGTGCCCAATACACATCAACATTTTCTTCAAAAACAATGGTAACTACCGATAATCCAAAACGTGAAAAAGAACGGATTTCATCAATTTGGGGAATGGTTGCCATTGTGAGCTCAATGGGGAACGTGATCAAACGTTCCACCTCTTGGGCAGCAAGTGTAGGCGAGGTCGTAATGATCTGTACTTGGTTGTTGGTAATATCCGGCACCGCATCCACGGGAAGCTGCTGTAGCGAATATACACCTGTGATAATCAAGGCTAGAGTGAGTAAACCAATAACCAGTTTATGGGTTATGGAATACCTAATAATAGTATTGAGCATAGAAAAGTATTAATGAATTTATAAATCGGCTGTAACTACCAAACTATTCTGTAAGTAGCTAAAATTTATAAGATACCTGCCTTCGCAGGTATTCATTAAACTTTTGGGGGTTGGAAAATACGGGGTAGGTTCCCGTTAGGAAAAGATGAAATATAGTAGGTAGTTGCTTCCTTGGAAGTAATTTCAGAATAAGAAAGAGACGTTTGTAACAATGGTTTAACTACAACATTTGCACAGCAAACACAGGAACAAAAAGGGGTACAGGCATCAAAAGCATTGTGGTTTTCGCTATGGGAATTATCTGTTACAGTGGTTGGATTATCCAAACCGGCAGCCGCGTCATCTTCGCAAGGTAGTGCGGATAATGTAATGGTAAGAACTGCTAATAGGACTGCGATTATTTTCATAAAGTTCCGCTAATATACAAATTATTGGATGCAATTGGTGTGCAAAAAAAATTTAGGTCAGTGCAAACGCCTTTAAAAAATGCTGTTATATGACCCATAATAAACTCCTTTGTTTAATATGTTTTTGCTTTATGCATCTATGTGCAATAGCTGTAACACACCTGCCTGCCGGAAGGCACAAAAAGTAATGCACGTCCCGATGGCTACCTGCATCGCAAAGATTATTAAGCTCCTAAAAGCGTTTGCCCAGTGTTTAGGTATCAACAACCACTTTTATTTTCTCGAATTGGTGGACAAGGCACTGTTCTGTATGAACAATAGACCCCTATAGACCAAAGGACACAGTTCAACTGTTTTTTGAGACCAATAAATAGCTATTGCAATTTTAACACCAACTGGGTAAATTGTACTTCTATGGTCTTATCTATGCCTTCTATGAGGGAATCCAAACCTGTATCTGACACTAAAACCTGTCCTTTTGCGCTTATCAAGCATGACATCGCTATTCCATGCTCAAGATGTGTAATGGTGGCATTAAATTGTGACTTATAGTACTTCCCTTTATAGGTAACGGTTACCGGCCAATTGAAATTGATAGGGTCGTGCCGTTTTGACAAAAAATCATGCGAAGGGATGGTGCCTGTAAAACGAAGCATTAAAGGGGTTTCCTGATTTTGTAGAATCGTGTTGATTTCAGAAACATCCGTTGATATGGTAGTCAGATCAAGGACACCATTTATTATTTTGGAACCATAATCAAGATATAGGGCCAATTTATGGCTTTCTGCCTTGACGGATTCATTGTTTACCAAGGTCATCATCAAAATATGGCCTTCCTCCGTTTTATAAATTTTTTGGGCCGTAACCTTGTAAAATGTCATTAAAACGATTGTTAAAGTAAATAGTTTTGTTTTCATGTGTTTATGTTTATTGTTTTTTAATTGTCATTCCGATAGCTTATCGGGACTGTTCCCTATTAATCACTGTCCTTAGGTATCGTCCCGATAGTTATCGGGATTCGTTATGGATGTTTCATAATATTTTTTTTAGTTGAATATTTTTTTACAAAAAATATATAAGTACATGACAAAAATTGAAAAATAAATGTTATATAACTAATTGTCAGCAGTTTAATAATCTCATGTGTTCCAGACCTGTCAGGTTTTAAAAACCTGACAGGTCTTGATTTCAGTAGGCTTAATAGAGTTTAATAAATGTTAATATAATTTTTTGTCATGTACTAAAATAAAATTGACACCAATAATACCAAAAAGCATCACTTATAATGAATCTGGTTTTTCCCAATAAATTTTTAAACCCCATCCAAAGATTTTCTGTTTTTGTTCGTGCTTTTTTTAAATTCCGAAGGTGTCATCCCTGTTACCTTTTTAAACTGATTGCTTAAATAGGCGACGCTACTATAATTGAGTTTAAAAGCAATCTCACTCAAGGTTAATTCGTCGTAAACGATGAGTTCTTTTATGCGTTCAATTTTTTGGTTGATGATGTATTGCTCAAACGTGATACTTTCCACGGATGAGAATAGGGAACTTAAATATTTATAATCAAGATGAATATTGTCCCCTATATAATCTGCCCATTTAATATCCAATTCTTTTGAAGTATGATGGATTTTATTTACCACCAATGTTTTCATTTGTTCAATAAGCTGACTTTTTCGGTCGTCAATCAAACTAAATCCTGAATTTTGGAGTGCTTTGGAAAGACCATTTTTGGTGTTTGCATTTAATGCTGAAACTAATTTAACCTCTCCCAAGTTGATAGAAACATAGGGTATTTCAAGTTGTTCCAAAATATTGGATACTGCCGAGATACATCTTGGGCAGACCATATTTTTTATGTAGATTATAGTACTCATTTCTTTAAAATAATTTTAACCCTACTTTGGAAAGGGAAAAATAATATGCCGTAAGCGTTGCCAATATGGCAATGATTATTATTGAACTCATCTTGACTTTTTCTATTTCTTCTATTTTCACTCACTTTTTTTCAATTTTATAATTTTCCTAATGCTTGGTGAAGAAGTGTACCAAAGCAAAAAGCCGCTTAAAACTGTAATCAATCCCAACAGCGAAAACGCCCTCAACACAATGGTATTAAAGTTGTCCCGCGTGTCATAATCCATTGTGTGGGTCATCCATAAAAAGTCGAACCAACGCCACGCTCGATGCCTTACGGTCTGGAATTTTCCGTCTGTTACCGAAACATAAGCCTTTAGTGCTTCATCGGTATCATACGAAATAACATAGGCAGGCAATAGCTTTTCCCGATATTCGTGATAGTCGTCCACTTCGGTTATTTTTTCGATGTTTGCCACTTTTAGACCTTCTTTCATATAGTTTTTGGCAACATTCAAGGCCTCTTCTTCCGAAATATCTTTTTTTGCTTCCCCAGTTTTTGCACTGTACAATTGTTGCTTGTTTATCCAGTAATAAGGTGCGTTGTTGATGTCCCTAATTTCGATACTTCTAATGCCTTCAAGATTATTTATTTGGGAAGGGCTTATTAGATTGTCAAAGGTTTTTGGCACATAATCCAAATTGCGGAATTGGTCGCCGTGAATGTCGTCTATGTCCGTCCAACTAAAATACATTCCGCTAATGGTCCAAAACAGGAATTGAATCCCCAAAAAGAGGCCCAAATAACGGTGTGTCTTTCTAATTTTAAGAGCTGTATGCCTGTTTACCATTTTTAATTGTTTTTTTATGAAATAATTATAGCCATAATCCGCACTTCCACATATCAAATCAAACTGATTTTGCTATTTTTTCCATAATGGAAAGGTCGGTTCCAAATTTACAGATCGCATCGCAATGGGCCCTTAATTCAGAAAACAAAATATATTTTATATGCATTTTGGAATTTTTGATTACCGGGCGGTTCAATTGATGTACAACCTCTTTTTCACGATGGTTGGGAATGATGATATAAAAAACCTCATCGCCATCTGAAATGCTGAAATACAGATCTGACAGCCTTAAAATTCCTGAATAAATACTGGTGCTTTTTTCAACTTCAAAAGCGCCAACAATATTATTGGTGCCCTTTTCAAACCAAAGCACGTCGATGAGTTTGATGGTGGTTTGGGTTTCCTTATCGCAAGGAAGTTCCGGGAATGTATGCATTGAAATGAACGAAAAACTGTGGCCGCCAAAAGATTTACTTTTATCGTTGCTGGCAGGTGTGACGTCAAAACCCAAAGAAATCCCGATTTTAAGTAAATGGTATTGCATTTCGTCGTGAAACTTCTCTTCCTGCTTTTCTTCCTGGATTTCCCTTTGCCGTTTTACGATATTTTTCTCAAATTTGACCCGTTCGGCCTCACTTAAATATTCATCGTTACCAATGAGCATTTTTTGGGTGCCAATCTCGAAGCACAATCCGGCTATGGCGCCCAAATCGTTTGACAGTTCGGTTTTGTGTTTACTATTGGTCTCCATCAAGGTTTCCCTGATTTTAAGGTACTCCGTCCAACTGCCCAATTTCTTTTTGTCCTTGAACAAGAAATTAAACCCATTTAGAATGGCCGTGTTAAATGGCGGAAACCACCTTGGGTGCAGGAAATACAAAATACTTGCCACCGCTGGACCAAGGCCTTTTATTTTGAGCGCATCCAACTTTATGATTTCCCTAACCACCTGTTCTTCCGTTTTGGCATTGATACAGTTTTCCAAAAATTGACCAAAGGCTATTTTATTGGCCTGATTTTCGTAAATATCTGGAATGCGCAATTTCGGCTTCCAATAAAAAGGATGCGACACGCCCACAAAAACCTGCTTTTGCTCTGCAATGCTACCCAACACAAATTCCAGACTGCTTTCCTTAAAATCGTTCGGGAAGGTTTTGTTTTTAATATCCTCAATAACCTGTAAAACACCTCTACGGATGGTCCTAAATGCCTTCAATCTCTGGTCATTGTCAACAAACCAAGTATTGTAAACACTTTCCGTGTCGGTTTTATATTGATGGATTATTTGGGGGAAATTGCTCATTGGTACTGTTATTTTGTGTTTCTTGAAGAGGTATGGGTTTTGATGATTTTCCACTTGCCATCCATCTTCTTTAAGATAGAGGTTGCCACACCTTTTTTGCGAATCGTTCTTGTTTCGCCTTTTTCATTAGGGTTGAGCACGATGGTATAAATGTAGGTTTCGGTGGTAAAAGCATAAGGCGAATCTACTTTGGCATCGATTTCATAATCAGAAAAGGTAAAGCTTTTAAATTCGCCCAATTCCGGACCGAGGTGATGCTCAGTGTAATGTGCATAGGTGCCTTCTACGCCACCGGATTCAAATATTTCAGAATCTTCGGCAAAAAGATTGGCTGTGCCCTCTGTCGTCAAATTTTGAATGGCATCTTTGTAGGTCTTCATTACTGCAATAACCGCTTCCGTATCTGTTTGTGTTTTTGTTTCCTGTGCCTTGGTGAAACTGAAAGTTGCAAAGAGGATTGTAGCGAGTGCCATTGTTTTAAGTTTTTTCATAATCTTAGTTTTAAAAGGGTTAATTTTTATTAGGTTTATTCATCATCAACGTGTATTCTATTTATGTTGGCAATACCAAAGACAAGGACCAAAAAGCTCAAGAAAATTTCCATCATCACCAATATTTTTCCCCAAATGGAAATCGGTACAATATCGCCATAGCCAACAGAAGAAAAAGTTATCAAACTGAAATAGATAAATTCAAAAAACTGTATCAAAAATGAATCATTTAGCACTGTACTCGATTTGAAATTTTCAGGGTTCAAAATATACAAAGCTTGATAATCAGCCGTGAATGAAAGCACAATCAAAATAATCAACACTCCAAATACCGTGAGGACGTGGATAAGCTGATGGCTTTCACCTATTATTTTTGTTAATTGAGTGAAGGTAAGCCTGACAATAAAAATGGTCTTGATCAATGCCGCACCCAAAATTAAAGTGGGTGGCCATACTCCATTGTAATCTGCCCGTGCCCAAAGCGCATAGCTCAATGATATGGCAATTACCACCGCTGCGGTAAACACTACTTTTTTGAAGAGCTGTCCGTAAAATCCATTGCCTTTTGATATGTCTTTTATAGTTTCTTTCACTATTGATGTTCTTTCAGTAAAAATAAGTAGTGCCAATGCAGCAGTAATCGTCAATTTAAACTAATACTTGAAAATGGGAGATAGAGCGCTAATAATCGATCAACAAAATAATCCATCTCCCAAAATCAAGTTTTTTTAACCAAACCTTGCTTCTTCAATTTTCTTGAAATTAATTTTTCACGGTATTACCGTGTTGGTATTTTGCAAATATCTTTGCGACCGCCTCCCTAATTTCCTTTTGTTTATCCGTTGTATTTGCATGGAGCACATCTGGTGCAAACCCTTGCCAAATGAGTTGCCGCTTTGCCACATCGATAAGTTCGATCACCACGCCGCCTTCCTTGTGTTCTTCAGAGGATTGATACCCACCGTAATACCCATAACCGTAAGATCCAAAATGGCCGTAACCGTGACCATAACCAGGAAAATAAGGGTAGCTGTTACCGCTGCTTATGTTTCTTGTCTGGACCACGATACGTGAATCTACCAACAAATCTGGATGGTTCGCATCCATCACATAGCCCCTACTTTCCATTTGTGGGCGAATGGCCGCTTTCAATCTTTTTTTGATAAGGGTATTGAAGAAAAGAGGCTCTTCTTCCCTTCCGCTGTCCATTTGAAAATCATCGGACCAGTAAAAGGTTTTGTAGGTTCCAAACTGTGCCTCTTGGTCAAAATCGGTAACGATGGCCGAAGAACTGACCGAGCAACTAACTGTGGTAGCCCCTATTAAAAGGCAGGCTACCATTGTTTTCAATGTTCTCATAATTTATTTTTTTAGTTCAACAATAATTTATTTTTTTTCGATTTGTAATCCCATCTTTATTAAGCCCAGTTCTTGACCCAAACTGAAGCTTCTCGAAACACTGTGCATATTTTTCTGTGCGTCGTTCCCAAATAATTTCCAATCGGACCGAAGGCCTGCCAATAAAATGACCAACACCATTAAAGCCAAAACAATAAGCCTGGAAACCAATTGGGCCTGTTTTTTATGATGGGTAGCAGGTGAGCCGGATGCCGCAAACCCAAACATTTCACTGTGTATTTTGGTTAGGGGAACTTGCAATTTTCTTAAATCCTTGATTACTGCGTTGATCATAAGCGGAGGGCCACATACATAATAATCATTCTCCGAAAGCGTGCCTGAACAATATTTTTTCAATAATTCGGTATCGAACCGTCCTTTTTCACCTTCCCAATTATCTTGCCTGCTGAGTATATGCACTACTTTCAATTTAAGGGATGTGTTTTCTGAAATATGGTTTAACTCTTCCCTAAAGGCAATATCCGATTCGGTAGCATTAAAATAGAATAGCATTACTTCCCGCTGATCATCCTTGTCTGCCATATACTGCAACATACTTGCAAATGGTGTTATACCAATACCGCCTGCAATAAATACTAGGGCTCCCGAATATGATTTTTCTACATGGGACATCTTTCCGAAGGGGCCTATGATTTTAACCCTATCACCCTCTTGGATCTGATGGATCTGGCTGGTAAAATCTCCCGAGGCTTTGATCGTGGATGCCAAATGCGACTTTTGTGTAGGGCTTGATGATATGGTAAATGGATGTTCTTCAGGCTTTAAATGCTTACAATCCGTAAATTTGATAAAGTGGAACTGCCCTGGGTTATGTGCGAAGGGTTCGTTACCATGTATAGGTGCAAATTGAATGCTATACGTATCGTTGGCCTTTTTTACAACATTCAGCACTTTGTATTTGGGCGCGAAGGTGAACAAAAAAAACCGTTGCCATATAAAAAAGGTAATGGCAGCAGGTGGGAGAATAAACCATAATACCTGTAAGGGCAGCAACTCCAAATCGTTCCCTGCATAAAAACTGTGCACAAACATCAGGATGAGAATGCTGATGGCAAAAACGTTGTGCATCGTGCGCCAACGCTCATAGCCAACACTTATTTTTTTGTGGCCGATACTTACCAAAACCTGCACCAAAAGTATTAAGAACGTAATTTTGCCCAGATTGATGTACCAAGGTTCGTCATATCCCAAAAGCATATCAAAGGATTGCTCCGATAGGGTGAGTACCATAAAATGAACCACAATAAATATAAATGCCCAAACCCCCATCCTTCTGTGAAAATCGATCAAGTTGTTATAGGCGAACAAGCGGTCCAACCATTTTATTCTGGCAGAAATGATAAATTGAAAGAACACCATCATGATGCCCGACAACCCCATTAGCATCCCTATTTGCGCAATAAAGCCTTCTTCAGTAGTTGGCATCAGCCCATACACCATGAGCAATGGAATGGCCATCGCTATGAAATAGCTGCTTACTACAAAGATGTGCTTACTGTTCATCAACTTAATTTTATCATTTTAAAACTTCATCGAAATCTAATTATTTAGCTTTCTGCGACTATAATTTTACGTTATTACTATTTTTTTTCAAGCAGCGCATCCACAGTCAAGTCGTGCTTATCATTAACTTTTATAAACATGATGCTCGGACGTTCCAAATTATAATCGGTAATCAATAAAGACCAAGACGCTTTTAGTTGAATTGTACCTTCTGAAACAAGTTTCAACTCAATAGGTATGGTTATTTCCCGGGTAACTCCAGCAAGCGTAAAATCGCCCTTTACGTTGAGCGTTTGTGTTGCTTTTTCTTCAAAATTAAAATCGTCTATAAGCTTTCCGTCAAAAACAACATTGGGGTTTTTTTCCGCTTTTACCAACTCATACATGTGTCCATCCCGTTTTTCATTGTCGGTCTTTATGGATTTTACGGGTACCGAAAAGGTCATGGTCCCATCCTTAAAATCTATGGTGCCCTGTAAATCATCAGATTTACCGATATAGGAATTAAGTGGCATTTTTGCTTTAAAAGATGCGCTTCCTGTATTTACTACATAGTTTTGAGCATTTATAGATACGTTGCTTGAAAACAACAGTATTATTGAAAAAATTAAATTTTTACCCATGACTTTTCGTTTTTTGGACCATCCAATCAATTCGGATATATCTCTTGGTAGGTTTTGGTTCCATTCTCGTTCATTAGGCGTAAAATATATTTTTTGTTGATGCCTTTTCTATTCTCCAGCCCCATTGATTTTAGTAGTTCCTTAAAACCTTCAATAGTGTTTTTATGATAGTTGGCAACCTTGGTTTTCTTGTCCGATACCACGAGGGAAGCCACTCGGGAAGGGTCCATTGTGGTAATTCCCGTAGGGCAGGTATCCAAATTGCATTTGAGCGATTGCACACAGCCCAAGGCAAACATCATCCCTCTTGCACTATAACAGGTATCTGCGCCAAGTGCCAACATTCTATAGATATCAAAAGCAGATATAATCTTGCCCGCTGCCATTACTTTTATTTCATCGCGAAGCCCATAGTTTTTAAGGATGCCGTTTACAAAATGGACCGCCTCAATTATTGGCATACCGGCCCAGTGTAAGGACTCCATGTGGGCGGCACCGGAACCTCCTTCGGCACCGTCAATGGCGATAAAATCTGGGTAATTTTGCTTTTCCGCAAAGGTTTTAACCATGCTTTCAAACTCGTCCTTTTGGCCTATACATAATTTTATACCAATGGGTTTTCCATTGGAGAGTGTCCTTAAATCACTAATGAACTTTAGCATTTCTACATCATTGCCAAATGCCGAATGAAAGGCTGGGGAATGTATTTCCGTTCCCTGTTCCACATCCCTGAAATCGGCAATTTCCTTTGTGTTTTTTTTTGCCGGTAAAATAGCTCCATAGCCAGGTTTGGCTCCTTGCGATATTTTTATTTCAACCATTTTCACTACCTCGTTGGACGCGATGTCCGTGAATTTTTTAGCATCGAAATTTCCTTCTGCATCACGGCATCCAAAATAGCCGATTCCGAATTGGAAGATAATATCCGCACCGTATTTTTGATGGTAGGGCGTAAATCCTCCTTCGCCTGTGTTTTGGGCAAAACCTGCTATTTTTGCACCGCCGTTAAAAGCAAGGGTGGCATTTTTGCTTATGGAACCAAAGCTCATGCCCGCAAGGTTGAGGATACTGGCAGAATAAGGTTTTGAGCAATGGGAGCTTCCTATAAGAACCCTAAAATCGTCATTGATTTGGTTTGCAGGATAGGTGGAGTGGGTAAACCACTCGCGACCTACTTGGTCATACGGAATCTGAGTGCCAAAAGGTTGATTCATAAGCGTATTTGCAGCTCGTTTATAGACAATTTCCTTTTGGATCCAATTGAAAGGTTTTCCTTCGGTACGGTTGAGCAATAGCGATTCCTGAACAACATGGCGTTGCTCTTCAAGGAAATTGGTGATTCTACCAAGCAAGGGATAGGTTCGCCTGATATTGCTTGATTTTTGAAAATAATCCACAAGTCCGAGAACAAGGATGGGAAGGATAATCAAACCAGCCCACCACAAGAAAGGAAACCAAAAAATAGTGGCGAATAACGCAACAAGTATTATTACAGCTGTTATTATAAATCCTTTTCTCATTTTTTATGTTTAATGGGAGTGACCGTCATCATTTTCGTGGTTCTCTTCGCTTTCATCTCCCAAATATTTCCCCTGTGGGCCAACACCTTCTATATATACCAATTGTGAACCATAGTGCCCTGCTTGTGCAACGGAATACGCTGCAAATGCCATGACCACAAATATGCCAACTTCAAAACTCCGCTTTAATTTGTACCAAAAGAGGCTTACTATTTTTAATACAGCCGCCAAAGCACTGGACCACAAAGTCCAATCGGCATACTTATCGTGCTGTTCTAAAACCCTTTTTGCCATTTCAGTAAGCCCTTCGGTATGTGGATGCACAAATGTACCGGCCACATAAGCCCCAATAAAACCCCCACCGACCGTTAGCAATATGACCCAATCCAATGTTCGGTTCAATACAAAAAGTTGGATAAGCTGCAACAACACAGCGAGTAAGAGCAGTACGACAGGAAAATGTACGACCAAAGGGTGTAAGTTGGGGAACTCATCCAATCCGGCAGTAATATCATCTTGTGCGATGGTTGTAGCCGTGGTAGTAAAATTAGTGGAAGCCAATGCTTCTGCCTTAATTTTTGTTGCGTTGAAAATCACTGAATTTCCATTCATAGGAAATACCTCAGCGAAGGAGCCAAAACAGTTTAACAGTATAATAAAAATAAGGGTTGTTGTTTTCATTTTCAAGAGTTTTAAATTATGAACTCATCTTGACTTTTTCTATTTCCTAAAAAATAGCTGAAATTCGCCCATGTTTCGTCTATTTTCTTATGCGTAGCGATGCTATGCCTCTCAAAAATAGGCGCATCTGAGTATCCCGATATATCGGGATACGGTTAAAAACAAAAAGTCAAGATGAGTTCTATTGTCCAATCAATTGCATCACTAGAGTCCCTATAAGTATAGCTGCTATAATTGCATATAAAACGTAGTTGAACCATGTCTTCAAGCTTCTTGGTTCTTGTTCTTTTTCACTACCGGTTTTACAACATTCTTTCATCTATATATAGTGTTTATCTTTATTATTTTGACCTAAAAAATCCGATGCGATTGAAATCAAGTACTCTTCACTAACACTCTTTTTCAAAAGTTCTTGTTTGCCATACATAGGCTACTATTAATCAAGCCAATTGCCCATTTTTAAATAATTTATTGTGCCTAACCAGGGAAGGGTTCAATACTAATTAACAATATTTTATCCTTCCCGCATTAGGACTTTCCTTATATCATAAAAGGAAAAGGATCAACTAAAAACCAATCAACAATGAAGAGTTTGATTTTCCTTTTTTATGTATTGGATATTCCATTCACTTATATGTAGTGGATATGCACTATTTAGTGATCTCCTTTTGCACTTTCCCGCACTTAAGCATTTTACTGCCGTAATATGGGTTTTTTACTTCGTTGCTTGTACTTAACCAGGCACTACCTTTATCGTACATTGGGCAAAATTGTTGATACAAGGTGTTTTTTGTTCCTGTAATGGCCACCATATCCATAATATCCTTGCTCAAGGTTTTAAAGTGCTCCCGTTGATGGTCTATAGGGCTTTTAGCGATATGTTCGGCATGTTCTGTGGCATCTTCTATAATATCGGCCAGCTCTTTTTGTTCTTCTTTGTTATAGCTGGTCATATCAAAAACTTTAAAAGATGCCACCAGTTTAGTTCCGGCCTCTGCCGCTTTTTTAGTGTCATCGCCTACCAATGCATCTTTCAGCATAAAATAATCATTAAGAACCGCCTCGGCTTTGGCGTCTTTCATTTTGTCCATTTTCATGTTACTATGATCCATTTTCATGGTGCCATGGTCGTGGTTCATTTTTTCCTTTTCCTGTGCATTGGTAAAAGAAACTGTTAACACTAGCATTGCTGCCATACTCATTTTTAAATTTTTCATTTTTATTTGTTTTTAAATTATTGTTTATAAATTATCCTTTAATTGTGTCAACCACGTAATGACTTTCTTTTTATCATCTTCTGAAAAGCTTGCGTTTTTATGGATGAGCGTATAAGAACCCAAAGGCATTTCATCATCTTCAATCTGACTTATAATTGATTTTAATTTGCTCTTCTTTCGTCTATCTGAATAGTCTGCCCATTCATTGAAATTCAATTCTTCTTTTCCGTTTTTAATATGGTTTTCCATTAACCAAGCAACAGGCTGCACTTTATTATACCAAGGGTACGCTGTATTATTGCTATGGCAGTCATAACAGGAAATTTCCAACTTGTTCTTTATATCTTTTGGAACATCATTGACCAACATAAAATCTGTTTTGGGTGTACTGTCACTTTGGTTGCGCGCCGTGGAAACAAACTGGATTCCCACGAACACTACCAGTAAAACCAATACTATGATCTTAACAATCTTCATTTAATTAATTTGTTTTTTTACAGAGCCACAAGTCAACATTTTACTGCCAAAAAATGGATTTTCGATTTCTTTTGATTCACTTAACCAACTTGTTTTTTTCATGGGGCAATA
The DNA here is from genome assembly GCF_052728615.1 of Mariniflexile sp. Classification (NCBI taxonomy): domain Bacteria; kingdom Pseudomonadati; phylum Bacteroidota; class Flavobacteriia; order Flavobacteriales; family Flavobacteriaceae; genus Mariniflexile; species Mariniflexile sp. The sequence goes on from NZ_JBFVFE010000012.1 coordinate 73,177, forward strand.
ATCTAGGTACAAGGTTTTATCTGTACCCAATAATGCTACTAGATCAGAGATATCTGTGCTTAATGTCTCAAAATGCTCTCGTTGATGGTCAATAGGGTTTTCTACAATATGCTCTGCTTGTTCTTTAGCACTTTCGGCAATTTCCATATATTCTTTTTGCTGTGCTTCTCCTAATTTGGACTTATCAAAATTTGAAAATGCCGTAAGCAATGCTGTCCCTCCTTTTGCTGCTGCGGTGGCATCATCACTTACCAATGCGTTTTTAATTTGCAAGTAGCCATCAATGATTTTTGAAGTAGCCCCGTTTTTTTGAGTGGAAGCTGCTATATCCCTTGATTCAGTTGCAGACCCTTTGTCGTGGTCATCATCGCCATCTTCATGGTGGTGATGTTCTTCGCTTTCATTGTTCATTTCCATGTGGTTTTCTTCGGAAGACATTTCAGAATGGTGCCCATCTTCATTGTTGTTTTCTTTTTTTGCATCTTTACAAGATACTACAGTTAGGGTTGCAAATACTATTGCTAAAATTCCCATTGATAATTTTAATTTTCTCATTTTTATTTGTTTTAGTGTTTATTCCTTTTTAAAGTTTTTCAATTACATTTTTAAGCTTAGCCGTTATTTCATCGGCAATTTCCATCAATTGCTTGTTATCGACTGCCATCATGGAAGCCATGGGGTTGATAGCTGCCACTTCTACAATTCCGGGATTAATCTCTTGGACTATGACATTGCAGGGCAACATGGTACCAATCTTATCTTCTGCCTGTAATGCCTTATGTGCATAAGGTGGGTTACAGGCGCCTAATATTCTGTACTTTTTAAAATCTATATCCAATTTCTTTTTTAAGGTTTCCTTTACGTCTATTTCTGTTAAAATACCAAAACCTTCTTTTTTAAGTTCTTCTGTAACTCTTTCAATTACGGTATTAAAATCCTCTTTGAGGGTTTTATTAAAATAATAGTTCATCTTTTTATTTTTTTGAATTAATAATTCGTTTTTGTTCTTCGTATTCTTCCTTGGATATGTTACCATTGGCATAGCGTTTTTTTAAAATATCCAACGGACTTTCTTTTTTCAGTATTTTATTTCCGTTTTTACCTGCGTATAGGATAATCCCCAGGGCAACTGCTCCCAATATTATAATCCATGTGAACATCATAACTTTGTTTTTTTAATTTTAGTACATGACAAAAACAGTTCGTTGATATTTAAATAGCTTCTATCGTTAACCCCTCCGCCTATCGGCATACCGAAAAATCGGTACAGGCTCTACCCCTTAAAAAAAGGGGAGGAATTATTAAAGAGCTCATTTTTAATGATTTGAACTTATTATTTAAAATTTTGTCATGTACTTAAAACTTTTTAATATTAAAATCTTACCGACAGGCCACCACCGCCGCCAAAGCGGCTATCGTAGCTTCCCAACAACGATACGTTTCTGGATAGAAAATATTCGGCTCCAGCGCTCCAAACAGTTTCAGATTCTGTATTAATACCAGACGGCAAGGAGTTTACCCAACCAAAATCCAATTGGTATTCGTAATAGCCAAATACGGCAAATCTTGGAAACAACATAATGCTACGTCCAACGCCAATCCTTGTTCTAAGCTCGCTATCTATACGAGCGTCCAGACTAAAAAGATATGGTGTTAAGTAGCGTAGGCCAACAACACCTATGGTCTTGAATTCATCAAAGCTGTCTTTTGTTTTATTTTCAATATTTACACCCCCAAACACCCTTAAATAGTCGTGCAAATAGCGCTCGTAGGTAAATTCCGCCTCCAGATTTTCATTATATCCATATTCAACTGTGGCATTAAATTGGTTTCTCATGTTCGAGGTCACCAAATTTAGAATCGTGCTTTGGGAAGATGCATCAACTATCCCCCAAGAATAATAGAGGTCGGTCTCGGCCACTGCAATGGCTGCCGGAAAACCCTTCATACGAACATCGGGGGGTGTATCATAGCTCATAACGCGTGCCATTCCGCCCATTAAATGATATAGGATATGGCAGTGAAAAAACCAATCGCCATACTCATTGCCATAAAACTCAATGGTCACTGCCTGCATTGGTGGTACATTGACCGTATGTTTTAGCGGCGAATATTCCCCGTTTTTATTGATAACCCTAAAAAAATGCCCGTGTAAATGCATGGGGTGGTGCATCATGGTTAAATTGTTCAATGTTATCCTGGTAACCTGATCGCCTTCTATTTTGATGTTATCGGTTTCAGATAGTGGAACACCGTTCATGCTCCAAATGTAGCGTTGCATGTTCCCTGTAAGGTTCAGTAAAATTTCCTTAACTGGAGTACCTTCAGGATAGCTCGTTTTTTCAGGTGATTTCAGAAAGTCGTAATTATATTCCGAAAACAAATCCATGCCTTCCATATTGCCCGTTTTCATAGTATCCTTTTGCTCATTCATCTGCATGCCTTTCATAGCATCATCATCATTCATTTTATCACCCATTCCTTTCATTTTGGAATGGTCTGTATGCATTCCTGCCATGGTGGAATCCTTATCCATTTTCATGCCTTCCATTTTCATGGCCTTTGTATCATCTGTCTTGGATTTTTCCATGTTCATCCCGTCCATGTTCATCCCGTCCATGTTCATCGCATCCATATTCATCCCATCCTTTTGCATGCCATACTCATTTTTCATTTCGATGCTTTCATCTTTGCTTGGGCGATATTTTAGAGCGTGCGCTCCCATTTTCATATCCATTTTGGCCATTTCCTTCATCATTCCTATTTTATCCGGTCTTGGCAAGGTTTCGGCAGCCTGCACTTTTCCATTGCCAAAAAATGCCGAAGCAAAACCTGAACCATCTTGCGCCATGATCTTGAATTCTATTTTGCCCTCTTGCGGAATGGTTACAATATAATCGTAGGTTTCCGCGATGCCGATAAATGTTTTATTCTTTACTGTAGGCTCAACATCAATACCGTCTGCCGACACCAATAATGGGTCTTCACCGCCAAAAGTCATCCAGAACGAGGTAGATGCACCACCATTGATAATACGTATTCTGACTTTTTCACCGGGTTTGAATGCCGGGTATTCAATTTTTTCTTCCCCATTTATTAAAAAGGCAGGGTAATATACGTCGGCAATATCGGCACCTTCCATACGTTGCCTCCAAAAATCCAATTGAGCACCAAATGCACCTCTTGCAATGACCCTGTTCAATGGTGTGGCAGTTCCTTTTCTAATGCCATACCATTCGTTGCCACGTTTTAGGTTTCGCAATACATCCATAGGGTTTTCATTGGTCCAATCGGATAGCATAAGCACCAATTCCTTATCATACTTTAAAGTTTCCTTCTTTGGATGGATAACAAAGGATCCAAAAACCCCACTCTGTTCCTGTAGGAGCGTGTGCGAATGGTACCAATAGGTGCCTGATTGTTTTAAGGCAAACTCATATTTTTGCGTATGTCCGGGTTCAATGGGTGGCGTGGTCAAATAGGGCACGCCATCATAGAAATTGGGCAATAAAAGTCCGTGCCAATGTACGGAGGTCTCCACGCTCATGTCGTTTTTAACATATATCACGGCATATTCCCCTTCGGTAAATTCCAATACAGGCCCTGGAATACTGCCGTTTATGGTCATGCCCTTAACTTTTTTCCCTGCTTTGTTGACCTTTTCTTCACCAATGGTTATGGTGTATTCCTTGATAGGTAAATTGTCGATGTTTCCTTCCACAGACTGTCCAAATACAGACCCCGAGGATACTAGGAACAAAATAATATACTTTAAGCTATTCATGTTTTTTGCTTTTATTGAACTGGTTTAATACAACATCAAAAATAAAGAATAACAATAAAAACATTTGCCTCTAATGGTTTCATTTTTGACTTGTTAAATAGGTTTTTCTAAGTGAAATAGATTAATTTTAATCCAATTAAAAAAGCCTTGATCTAAAGATTAAAGATTATGAGACCCTTAGGGTGGGGTTATCTATTTACCTCTCCTTTGGACAGGTAAGAACTACCAATTTCGGCGGTTTTTGGCTTCGGGTAAAATGAACCCGATGGCTTGCCTCGGGGATGGTTGGCCCAAGAAATTTTTTATTTTGACTTTTTATATTTCAAATAATTTTCCTTGGATTCAAAATAAGCGACGTCTCCTTCTTTTTTTACCAACACAATGTATGCCTCTGTTTTATCCACAGACTTACCACTAAAAGGGTCTTTAGCTGTTCTGGCAGTCTGATTGTTGTTCAAGGTGCCTACACACATTTGGCAGCATCCATAGTAGGTTTTGCCATTGACAGGAACCGGTATTTGGGGTTTGCCCATATACGCATCGTTTACCATACAGACCATTTCATTTGGCACTTGAGCCCCTACTTGGTACTCCTGTTGGGTTTCCCCATTAATCTCTTTTTGTGGGACAACAACAGCCGTTTCCTTTGCATTATTTTGTTTGGTTGTTGAATTACAGGCCACTATACTAAAAGCCACTACCACTATTAAAGCGAATTGTTTTGCTGATTTTTTCATGTTTTTTTATTTATATTAAAAGTTATTCTAATTAAATTATTGCTTATCCAATTTTATATTTCGCAATCGCAACGCATTTGCAATTACCGAGAATGAGCTGAAACTCATTGCTGCCGCTGCAATAATTGGCGAAAGCAATAGCCCAAACACCGGGTACAGTGCACCTGCTGCCAATGGTACCCCAAGCACATTATAGAAAAATGCAAAAAACAGATTCTGTTTGATGTTTTTCATAACGCCGTGGCTTAAGTTTTTGGCTTTTACAATGCCCAACAGATCGCCTTTTACCAGTGTGATTTCAGAGCTTTCAATGGCTACGTCTGTGCCTGTTCCCATGGCGATACCAATATCCGCTTGTGCCAATGCAGGCGCATCGTTAATGCCATCGCCCGCCATGGCCACCACTTTGCCCTGGTTTTGCAGTTCTTCAATAAACCTTAATTTATCCTCGGGCAAACAATCGGCCTTAAAGCTTGATAAATTTAATTCCGAGGATACAGCTTTAGCGGTGTTTTCATTATCACCGGTCATCATAATTACATCGACCCCTTGTTTTTGCAAGGCTGCAATGGCCTGTCTGCTGGTTTCCTTGATGGCATCGGTTATGGATACATAACCAACAACCTCTTTATTGACCGAAATATAGGATACGGTTTTTCCCAATTTTTGTTCTTCAACAATTTTGGCGTCTATCGCTTCTGGGATTGATGCATTTACCGTTTGCATCAATTTTTTATTGCCCAATGCCACTTTGTTGGTGCCTACCGTTCCTACAACCCCTTTTCCGGTAACGGCTTCAAAATCCTTCACTTCTTCCAATGCCATCTGTTTTTCCTTGGCATAATTTACCACGGCTTCGGCAAGGGGATGTTCGCTATATTGGTTAACGGAAGCGATGTACTTAAGCAGTAATTTGTCGTCATTGGTTTTGGATAAATCCACAACTTTTTCAACCGATGGTTTGCCTTCGGTAATGGTGCCCGTTTTATCGGTTATCAATACATTGACCTTGTCTAAATTTTCCAAAGCTTCCGCATTTTTGATAAGCACCCCATTTAAAGCGCCTTTTCCAACCCCGACCATTACAGACATGGGTGTTGCCAAACCAACTGCGCAGGGACACGCAATAATCAATACCGCAATAGCATTGACAAAAGCATAGACCATAGCCGGTTCCGGACCGTAATAACGCCAAATTAAAAAGGTAAGTATCGCAATTACAATAACAACTTGCACAAAATATTTAGAGATTTTATCGGCCAGTTTTTGTATGGGCGCCTTCGAGCGGCTGGCATTATTTACCATTTGAATGATTTGTGACAACAAGGTCTCGGAACCCACTTTTTCTGCCACCATAACAAAGGATTTGTTGCCATTTATGGTGCCGGAGCTTACGGCTTCGCCCTCGGATTTGTCAACAGGGATGGGTTCTCCGGTAATCATGGACTCATCGATAACTCCATGTCCTTCGTGGATTTTGCCATCGACCGGAATTTTATCCCCTGGTTTTACGCGCAATAAATCCCCTTTTTTAATATCGTGTATGGAAATGACCTTGTCTTCGCCTCCTGGAGTCACCAATGTGGCTTCACTAGGTGCCAACTTTAATAATTCCTTTATGGCGCCACTGGTCTGACTGTGCGCTTTGGCTTCCAAAAGCTGTCCTAACAATACCAGTGTTAAAATAACCGTGGTGGCCTCAAAATAAACAAAAACAGTACCTGCTTCGGTTTTGAACTGGTCTGGGAAAAGTTCCGGGAAAACCATCCCGAACACGCTAAAAAGAAAAGCGACCCCTGTACCAATGCCAATAAGGGTAAACATGTTGAGGTTCCATGTTTTTATGGATTTCCAGCAACGCACAAAAAACATCCAACAGGCATAGAACACCACTGGCAACGATAGTACAAACTGTACCAAGTTCCAGTTTTCCTGCGATGCATAATCCAATAAAAAGTTATTGGAAAAAAAATCTGCCATGGCAATGAACAACACCGGAACGGTAAAAAGTGTTGCTATTTTCATTTTTTTGAGCAGCTTCCTATAGGTTTTGCTCTCATCACTTTCAGAAGGTTCCATGGGCACTAGATCCATACCACAAATAGGGCAAGACCCTGGCGAATCCTTAATGACCTCCGGGTGCATGGGGCAGGTATATTGTACGTCTTGGACCGCTTTTGGCTGCTCTACCAGATCCATACCGCAAACCGGGCAACTGCCTGCCTGTTCGTATGTTTTTTCACCTTCGCAGTGCATAGGGCAATAAAAAACGCCATTGCCCTGTTTTACAGGTTCTTGATGGTGGTGGTGTTCTGCTTGATGCCCGTGCTTATGGTCATGGGTATGCTCATGGGTATGGCTTTCTGCATCCTTTGGCACAAGCTTCATTTTACATTTTGGGCAAGTTCCCGGTTTATCGCTTTCCACTTCAGGGTGCATGGGGCAGGTATAGATCGCAGTAGGGCCTTCCAATGGTTTCTCAACCAAATCCATTTTACAAACAGGACATTTTCCTGGGGTATCATAGGTTTTATCGCCTTCGCAAAGCATCGTACAATAATAAACCCCACTCCCGTTTTTATGCTGTTCCGGTTCATGATGGTGATGTTTGTGCCCGTTGTTTTGCCCAGGCATTTCTATGGTGTAATGCAATCCGGATTTTAAGAGCCTTTCCTGTAAGGTATTGATTGAAACATGCGAAGTCATTTCGACCGTAACCTCTTCTGTATCCAAATTGGCTTCTACCTTGGTGACCTCCTTTAAATTACTTAAAGAAGTTTCCACATTGGTTTTACAACCATGGCAAGTCATTCCTGTTATTTTATATGTGTGTTTCATCTGTTGATATTTATTTGTTTTTAATTGTCAGATGCCATTATTCACATCCTGAATAATTGATTTTTAAAGGTGTTCGTGAATCTTCAATTTCGCCAATTAACATTTCGGTTGGTACCGGCTGTTTTGTCATGGCCCATTTCATACGAATAAATTTAGTTTAACTATTTGGTAATAAATGGTTTAGAATATAGAGAATAGAACATGGAAAAGAGACGGTACTTTTATTGCGTGAAATTTCCGTGTCTTTTGGTCTATGTTCTATATTCTTTTTTCTTATTCATATTCTATGTTCTTTTTTCTTCTTATCCATAACACGAGGACCATTTAATGATCGTATCATACTTTTTATTTTTCACGCAATACAAATATCATAATTTTATAATGATAACCCTACATAATTTTATCTAAAATGTATCTAATTTGCCATGGTCTGTATTTTTATCAGCACCTTTAATGCGTCCATGCACAAATATTTTTAGCTGTTACTCATTTCTTTCGCCGGTTCTAATCCTTAAACGGCTCTCAACATTGCTCACATAAATCAACCCATCACCGCTTTTACCTGTATGTGCGTGTTCTTTTATTATTTCAACAATTGTGTTTTCATCCTCTTTTTTACATACTATTTCCAATTTTGCAATCTTATAGTGCAAATAAGGATGCTTTAAACTTGGGTATTCTTTATCTGGATCGGAAAAATTCCCGGAACCATCGCCTTCAAAAACACTAAAACAACAAAAATTGTTTTTTTGTAAATTCATTGCTACATCATTTACTTTGCTTGTGCGGATAAATGCTTTAATTTCTTTCATGATCTTATTTTTTTTTGGATTAATAAGCTGGCTTAAAAATGCTGTTAAGGGCATTTATAAACCAGCTCTTGCTATTAATTACATAGACTTAAATGTTTCCTTTACACTGCCGCAAGTTGCCATAGCTTTATCCATGTAAGGATTTGCGATTTTATCGGAATTTGAAAACCAGTAGGCACCATCCACATTTGCCATAGGACAAAAATTCTTGTAAATTTCACCTTCGGTTACGTTATCTTTTAATAAAGGCTCAAATGCCGTTGTAAGTTTTGAAAAAACAATGCGTTGATCCATAATATTGGATTTTGAAGCCATCTCTTCCGCTACTTTTTGCGCACCTGTTGCTTTTCCGTAATTTTTTAAAGCCCCAACAAGCATTTTGGAGGCTTTTTGTGCCTTTTCAGGATTGGCTTCAACCAAGGCCTCGTTTATCATGGTATAGTGCATGTATGCTTTGGTTAAGTTCTTATCGTTTAACTTTACCATATTGCTGCCATGGTCCATCATACTGTGATCGTCCTGTTTCATGTTCATCTTGCCATGGTCGTGCTGTGCATAAACAACACTTGACATGCCCATTATTAAGGCTATCATTAGGACTGGTTTTAATTTTAAATTTTTCATCTGTTTTGTTTTTTAAAGTTTTTATTTATTTCATTATTACTGTTTTTACATCACCACAAGTCAGCATTTTTGCGCCGAGGTATGGATTTTTAATAGGTTCGGTAAGGCTTAACCAATAGGCACCGGCATTATTGTCGGCCATTGGGCAAAATTGCTCGTAAACTTTTTGGTTGACACCGAACAGTTTTACGCCCTTGGATAGATGTGCCGATAAATGCTTGAAATGACCGCGCTGTTTTTCGATATCGGAAATTTCTGAAATAGAGGTCGCAGACCCTGTGATCTCTTTGGATATGGTCATCCAGTGGTTATGTGCTGCATGGTCAGACAATTGTTTCATATCCACTTTTTTCATGGCGCCCAATAGCGTTTTGGCCGAAGCACTTGCCGTACTGCTGTCATCGGCAACCAAGGCATCCTTTAATTTAATATAGGCATTGAACACTTGTTCCAATTGGCTTTTAAAGGCATTGGTTGTGGCAATGCGCTGGTTCATATCGATATGGCTGGTATTATTTTCCATTTTAGTATGGTCTGTGTCTTTTTGTCCTTGCATTTTTGAATCGCCCATGTCCATTTTGCTATGGTCTGTGCCTGTTTGGTCTTGCATTTTTGAATCGCCCATGTCCATTTTGCTATGGTCTGCGCCGCTTGCTTTTTTATCACCGCCCATATCCATTCCGGCATGGCCACCTAGGCTTACCTTGCCTCCTTCAGGGTTCATCATGCTTTTTTTGCCAACTAATTGGGCCGAAGCATCAATTCTGAATACCCCGTTGGTGGCAACAACCTCACCTTCCATTAATCCGTCATTTATGATGTAAAAATCTCCCAAATCTGCTCCTAGAGCAACTTCCCTGTAAATAAAGGAAATGGTTGTTTCATGTGGTACCTTAACATACACCACCGCTCTTTTTCCGGTCCACAGTACGGCCGATTTTGGTATTATTATGGCCTCTTTCGCATTGGCCAATTTTGCACTTACAATTCCGGTGGCATACATTTCTGGCAGCAGTAAATTGGATGGGTTATTTACTTCAACCCTAACTTTAGCAACTCTTGTCGATGCCGAAACAAAAGGATCTACATAGGTAACTTTTCCTTTAAACGTTTTACCTGGAAGTGCTTGGACCGTAAAATTAAACTCATCATTGATATGAATCCATTGAATATCAGACTCATAAGCTTCAAACATCACCCAAACAGTACTTAAATTTGCGATGTCAAACAAAACACTTCCCTCTTTTACATAATCTCCAAGTTCTACATCCCTCTTCATAACATACCCCGAATGATCAGATAAGATATCTATTTCTTCTTTCACATTACCAGATTTTTCAATGGCATTAATTTGGGCTTCATTTAGTTTCCATAACTTCAGTTTATTGCGTGAAGCCGTATATAATTGCGGATAGATGTCTTTAGATTTAATGGCCTCAAAAAGCTCTTTCTGCGCGGATATTAATTCAGGTGAATAAATACGGACTATTTTTTGTCCAAATGATACTTTTTCTCCTGTAAAATTAACATACAGGTGTTCAATTCTGCCTGGTATGTGCGAAACTTGAGAAAACAATTTCCGCTCATCTGGCTGAACCCTTCCCAGTAAGTGTATCTCTTTTGTAGCGTTGGCTTTTTCAACTACCGTAGTCTGTATATTGGCGAGTTGGTAGGCTTCTTGATTCAGTACAATTTCCTCGTCGCTTATTTTTTCAGTAGTGTCGTTTCCTTTCAAAGGGATAAGCTCCATGCCGCAAATCGGGCAATTGCCAGGTTCTTTCATTTTAATTTGGGGGTGCATGGCACAGGTCCAAAGTTGGGTAACAGGGTCTTGTACAAATTCATGCCCAGATTCATCATGAGCCTTTTTTGAACCATCGCCGGAAAACACAATTCCTACGATAATTCCGATAATCAAAATACCAATTCCGATGATATGATTTTTATATTTTTTCATTTCTATTTTTTTTATTGTCCTATTAAATAATCCATAAATGCCGCTGCGGCATTTTTATCTGTTAATGCTTTTTGATGTTCTAATTCGTATTTTAGTAATTGGCGCTCTATGCGCAACACTTCTTCAAAGTCCTTAGCGTTTGTAGAGTACGAAACAATTAATATGTCCAACACTTTTTTTGCGATTTCAGATTGCCTTAAATTTAAAGCAATACGCCTGTTGCCATCGTTAAAATCTTTGTATGTGTTTTCATAAACCGAACTTAAAACGTTCTTTTTATCTTCTTTTCTGGATATTTCAGCTTCTTGTCTGAATTGCGCTTCTTTTATTAACGCTTTATATTTTCTGCGATATATAGGAATTGTGACACCTACCGATGGAAACAATAACACGTCTTTACCATTATCCGATGCGGTTGACATAGGGTTGTTTCCCACTATGGTATAATTTACACCCACATTAAATTTGGGTAGCCCTTCCTTTTTTGCTGCAATTTCCTGATTTAAAAAGGCGTTCAACTTATGCTCTATACTTTTTATTTGATGGTTTGAAGCATAGATTTCATCAAGCATATTCAATTGTTCCAATGGTATTTCTTTTTGCCACAATACATCAGGCACTATTATTTCTGAAATATCATCCCTGTTCAATAAGTTGTTGAACTTTATTCTGAAAGCATCTTTTGTATCCAAAAACAGTGCCAATTGGTTTTCTAGATCGTTAATCTCCAGTTCAACCCTTAACTCATCAACTACCGAAGCCGTACCTGCTTCAATTTTTACTAAGGAAAGCCTTTTAAAAACCTCTAAAATTTCTATGTTTTCTTTAGTTATCTCTATGGCTTTTTCAATAAAATAAAAGTTATAATAGGCTGTTTTCACTTCAAAGAAAATATTGGACTTTTCATTTTCAAAATCTTCATATTTTGATTTTGCCATTTCGGTCGCAACATCCTCTCTGGCACTTAATAGGCCGAACCATGGAAAGCTTTGCATTAAATTAAAGTTTGCCCTTTGCGGCCCAACCCTTGTTTCTACAGGCTGGATAAAATACCCAAAAGCAAAAGTAGGATCGGGTAAAGTACCCACTTGTGGCACTAGTTCCATGGCGGCCATATAATCATTGAACATAGCTTTCAATCCAGGATTATTGGATGCGGCTACTTTTAAATAGCCATCTAATTCCTGCTGTGCTTGTGCAAATTGCACAAGCAGCAGTATAAAGAGGCTAAAAACTATTTTTATATTTTTCATCATTTGATTTTTAGTTAGTTACTTCTTTCAGTTTTTTCCTGTTTTCCCTATTTATAACACCTTCACGCCAAAAACACTGCAGGATAGGAACAATAAACATGGTCATGATTTGAATAGTCATTCCTCCAAAAGTTGGTATTGCCATAGGTATCATAACGTCTGCTCCTTTTCCGGTGGCTGTTAAAACTGGAAGCAACGCAATAATTGCCACTGCGGCAGTCATCATGGCGGGTCGAACTCTATTTGAACCAGCTTCAATTACTGAAGCTCTAACTTCTGCAACAGTTTGTGGGTTGTTTCGTTCAAAAGTTTGATGTATATAAGTACCCATAATTACCCCATCATCTGTCGCGATACCAAACAAGGCTATAAATCCTACCCAAACGGCAACACTCAAATTAATGGTGTGTATTTGGAACAGATCGCGCATGTTAACGCCGGCAAAACTGAAATTCAAAAACCAAGGTTGGCTATAAAGCCATATAAGGATAAAACCACCTGCAAATGCCACAAAAACCCCTGAAAAGTGAATGGATGATGCAATGACCGTTTTAAATTGGAAAAATAAAATGATAAATATCAATAATAAACTTATCGGTATCACAATTGCCAAACGTTTTGTTGCACGTACTTGATTTTCATAATTTCCTGTAAAACGATAGGTTACACCAGCAGGTAATTTAAATTCACCCGAATCTATTTTCTCTTTAATAAGCTTTTGGGCATCTTCCACCACATTGGTCTCGGCAAATCCATCTTTCATATCAAAAATAACATAGGCCGTTAAAAAGGTATCCTCACTCTTAATTATTTGTGGGCCTCTAACATAGGTTACATCTGCCAACTCCCCTAATTCAACTTGAACTCCAGCAGGAGTTGGTATCAAAATCTTTTTAATATCGTCTGGGTTGTCTCTATACTCTCTTGCATATCTCACCCTAACAGGAAAACGTTCCCTGCCTTCAACAGTGGTTGTCAGTTTCATTCCTCCAATGGCCACGGTTATATAGGTTTGCATATCTTTTACGGTTAGGCCGTAACGGGACATGGCTTGTCGTTTCAATTTCATTTCCAAATAGGGCTTTCCAACCACTCTATCGGCAAAAACGGTTTCTGGTCTAATACTCGGAACTTCCTGTAGTATTTTTTCAAACTCGTAACCCACTTTTTCAATGGTCTCTAAATTTGGGCCAAATACTTTAATGCCCATAGGGGCCCTCATACCAGTAGACAACATGATCAACCGTGTTTGGATGGGCTGCAGTTTTGGAGCGGACGTTAACCCAGGAAATTTTGCGTGATCAACAATTTCATTCCAAATATCATCTGGTTTTTTTATTTTTTGGCGCCATTGCCTAAAATATTCGCCTTTTTCATCTGGTATCAACTCATCTTTGGTTATTTTCCTAAAATCATCTTCGCCAAACTTATAGGTAGTTCCATCTTTTAACATAAAGGCATCGTCTTTATTTACTTTGAAACTAATTCTATGGCCATCTTTATTTACCATATATTCGGGTATATAATTGATGGTGTTTTCGTACATGGAAATAGGAGAGGGATCCAATGCCGTATTAGCGCGTCCCCATTTACCTACTGAAGACTCAATTTCAGGAATGGCCATTAAATGCCTGTTTAGGTTTGCCTGAGTCTCCATGTTCTCTGTAATACTTGAGTGGGGCATGGTAGTGGGCATCAATAAAAAAGAACCCTCGTTTAATGCCGGCATAAATTCATTGCCTATACCCGGAAAGGTTTTTTCTAAACTTGCCCAAGCATCGGTATTTTTAACTGGTTCTGGTAAAAACCCAAAAGTTTTATTGATTCCTAACCAGGCTACAGCACCAAAAATGAGGACAAACAGCGGGAGCATTAAAAATTTCCATTTATTGACCAAACACCATTTTAAAATAGGTACATAAAAGTAGACAATGGCCATTAAAGCCCCAAGAATAACACACAGTAATAGCGCTACAAAAATTAAGTTTACAAATGTTGAATTTGCAGCTCCAAGTGGCAACCATTCAATGGTTAAGAAATAAACAACAACTAAAGCCGTAATTATAATATTAACAATATTTGCAATTTTTTCAGAATACGGTAATTGAATACGGTTTTTAAATAAACTTCTTGGAGGAACAATAGTTAATAAATTATTTATCCCCACTAAAATTAAGGCAATAGCGATAACGCTGCCATAAGCTACTAAAAATACAAGTCCGAAACCAATTAACAGTGAATTGAAGATTCTACTTGTCTTCTTTTTATCTAATTTAATTGAAAATAAAATATGTGCCAATGCAGGAATGAACATAATTCCAATAATTAATGACGACACCAATGCAAATGTTTTTGTAAAAGCTAAAGGTCTAAACAACTTACCTTCTGACGCCTGCATAGCAAAAACCGGTAAAAAACTAATAACAGTCGTTGCCAAAGCTGTTACTATGGCACTCGCTACCTCAATAGTTGCCACGTAAATTAATTGCACTAATTGTTTTCCTTTTACGCCTTCATTTTCGGGCAGTTCCATGTGCCTTATAATATTTTCGGTAAACACAATGCCTACATCCACCATGACGCCAATGGCAATGGCTATACCAGAAAGTGCTACAATGTTGGCATCTACATGAAAATATTTCATTAAAATGAATGTCATTAACACCCCAACAGGAAGTAGCATGGAAATTAATACGGAAGCCCTTAAGTTCAATACCAATATAATAACCACTAAAATACTTATTAAAACCTCATGAGATAACGCTCCTTCTAAAGTGCCCAATGTTTCTTGAATCAAACCAGACCGATCATAAAACGGCACAATGGTTACTTTTGAAACCGTACCATCTGCCAATGTTTTTGAAGGTAAGCCTGGTGCAACTTCTGCAATTTTATCTTTAATATTGTTTATAACTGCCAAAGGATTTGCTCCGTAACGCGCTACGGCAACCCCACCAACGGCTTCAACGCCGCTTTTATCCAAGCCTCCTCTACGTCCGGCAGGACCAAATTGTATTTTAGCCACGTCTTTTAAACGTATTGGAACGTTCTCATTTACAGCAACAACACTTTCCTCTAAATCCTTGAGGTTTTTAATATAACCTAAGCCCCTTACAAGGTATTCTGTTCTGTTGAATTCCAAGGTCCGCGCACCAATATCAAGGTTGCTATTTTTTACGGCGTTCATGATTTTTTCAACATTGACATTGTTGGCTTTCATGGCATCTGGATCTATTTCAATCTGATACTCTTTCAAGAAACCACCAACGGAAGCAACTTCCGCAACACCTTCAGAAGCTGTTAAATAATAACGAACGTAAAAATCTTGAATGGTCCTTAATTCCTGAGGGTCCCAACCCCCTGTAGGCTTACCTGTCTTCGGGTCTCTTCCTTCCAAGGTGTACCAATATACTTGGCCCAGAGCGGTAGCATCAGGCCCCAGTGCCGGGGTAACCGCCTCGGGAACGGTTCCTGGTGGCAATGAATTCAATTTTTCAAGGATACGGGTTCTTGTCCAGTAAAAATCCGCATCATCATTAAAAATAATGTAAATGCTTGAAAGTCCGAAAATAGAATTACTTCTAATGGTTTTTACTTCAGGAATTCCAAGTAAAGCTGTTGTTAAAGGGTAGGTTATTTGATCTTCAATATCTTGGGGCGATTGGCCTGCCCATTCGGTAAATACAATTTGTTGGTTTTCACCAATATCTGGAATGGCATCAACAGGTACTGGACTTCTTTCAAATAAGGATGTTTCCCAATCAAATGGAGCGGTAACAATACCACCAACAATAAAGGCAAGCAATAATATAAATGTTACTAACTTGTTTTCAAGAAAATAACGGATAGTTTTATTTAACATAAATTTTGATAATTAAACAATTAAACATTGGTACTAAGATAATACCGAATACCTATCTGCCAACGGGCAGGCAGAAAGCTATCCTAATGGAAAAACATCCATTGGACAATAAAGTGCGTTATTTGGGAAAATCAAATTAAATAGGTCTCGTCAAGCTTGTAGATATTCTTGACAATAAAGGGTGGTGGGTAACCCGAAAATGAAGGGACTTTATATTTTAATCCTTCAAATTGGTTTAAATAAGTATATACATACGAAACAACAAATATTTGCTGATCAATACTAAGATTATCAATCGAGATATTTAAATTGTCTTGTCCGGTTTTTATGATTATTTGATCGTGGCAGCATTTTTTTTCTGTAAAGGTATCTTTTGATGCTTTCATTTGATGCACATGCATGCTTTGGTCCATATCCATATCGCAACTTTCAGCTTCATTAAATAAAGAGTAATCAACCAGAACATTACCACAATAATGACTCTCTACAGTAAAAGACACGGTTGAAAACAGCACTAAAAGCGCCATCAAAAAAGATGATATTTTATAAAAAAAAATTTTCATTGATATTGCAAATTTAAAAAAAAATGATTAAAATCCATTTGTTTAACAAATATTTAGATTTTGAACCGATTTAAACCGGTTCTTTTTCAATTCCCGTTTACCAGAACCCAACCTATTTATATCCTCTTTATATCCTCGTTTTTTACAGCAAAAAAAAATGTCAACAAAAAAAGAGAATTTAGAACTGCGAATAAAAAGGATTCATCAATTTTTTTTTATGACCAAAATCATATTTTCATTTTATCTCTAAAATTAGGGTTGTAATAATTAAGATTTTTTCTTTTTTCAAACAAATGAACCACTATGGATTGGAAATCCATAGTTTTATATTGGCAGACTGAAAGTCTGCTTCGTGAAATAGCCGATAAAGTATAGGGAAAAAACACATAATTATTTGTGTTCCCGATGGCTATCGGGACGTGGCTAAAACATTTATAGAAACTAAAGTAACTGCAATGAATCCCGATAGCTATACGGGAGCAGGGTTTTAACCTTTAACTTGATAATAAACGCCCCCTGGGGCAGAGCCATCGAGGTATCAAAATAGAGAACCCTCCTTAACTTTTTCTGCTGCCCCCCCCTCAGAGCTTCGAGATATTTTTTTAGATCAATAATAACGATGTTAAACAATACTTAATTATCTCTATGTAATTTTTTAAACCAACCATTTTTTTCGTACATTTGACATGTGAAATATCTTTTTGCCAAAATAGTGTCTTTTTTTTTAACGGTTTCAATACTGTTCAGCACATCTTCCTTTAAGGTGGACATGCATTTTTGCTGTAACAAACTAGTTGGTACGGCCATTCTTGGTAAAGCCCAGGTTTGTAAAGATAAAATCCAAAAAAATATTCCTTCAGCAAAAAAATGCACTTTACAGGAAAAGGATTGTTGCAACAGCATTACCTTTTTAAAACTAGGGGACAAAACCTTAACAAATTCAAATCCTGAAGCTGAAACCCAAACTTTGTTATTTTTAAGTACATTCCTTTATTCTTACATCGATCTTTTTGAAGGATTAGACAAAAATGTGGTTCCTTTTCAACATTACAAACCACCCTTGTTATCCAAGGACATGCAAGTCCTCCACCAGACTTTTTTAATTTGATTTTCTACATGGCAGGTTAAATTTAATCTGCACTTTCAATATAGCCCCAATTTTACTACTGGCCAGCCATTGTTGTACCTATTTTTCAACAAACTACTTACAACACTAATCATGTAAGGGCAAAGCCTTTCAAACTATTGGGCTTAAAACCCAATAGCAAAATGCTAAAACACTATGAGCAAACCAAAAGAATTTTGGATCAAGAATATGGTCTGTAACCGTTGCCTGAAAGTAATCAAGCAAGAACTGCAAGCACTGGGAGTAACGGTGCTTTCATTGGAACTGGGAAGGCTGTTGGTAGAAGCGCCCAAGAAAACCAAGACTGAAATTATTAACGATGTAACAAATGTTCTCCATGCCAATGGTTTTGAAATTGTACAAAGTGAAGAAGACATGCTTGTGGAAAGAATCAAAATTATTTTGATTGAAGCATTGCAAGAGCTACCACTTAATATAAAAGTAAAGACATCTGAACTTTTGGCATCAACACTCCATCGCGATTACAAGATATTGAGCAAATTGTTTTCAGCCAATGAAAAGACCACCATTGAAAAATATTTCATCAAACTGAAGATAGAGAAGGTAAAAGAGCTCATCCAGCTTAAACAACACTCTTTTTCCGATATAGGTTACTTATTGGATTACTGTAGCGTAAACCACCTGTCCAGACAGTTTAAGGAAGTAGTGGGAATGAGTATGACGGACTATAAAAACACAGAAAACTGGAAACGGAATTTCTATGATGAAATTATATAGATAAGAACGAAAGTTATGCAGGTACAAATATTTGGCAGTTACTACTTTCAACAAATAAAAAATATGACGAGATGAAAAAACCATGTATTGCATTCCTACTACATCCTTTTATTGGGAATGGCACAAAAAATGGCACAAACTATGGAAAGCATGGATTTTATAACACCTTTTCAAAAGGCCTTGCGGCAATTAAAAAGGGCAACGAATGGGGTGCCGAAGGCCAATTACTGTTTGCCGGAAGGCAGGTTTTGGCCCATTAAAAAAGTTTAAATGAGTTTATTGGATAAAACACAAAAATAAATCAAACACAACCATTATTATGAAAACAACAACTATTATTTTATTGGCAATTGGGCTATTGAGCCTTAACAGTTGCAAACAAGAATCAGACCCTCAAGCACTATTGGAAAACCCAGAGACACGCAACGAGGTTTTTGCGGCCATCGCCGACAACCCAGATTATATGACTGAATTCATGGACAACATGCAAGGCGAAGGTATGCAGATGATGATGAAAGACAGTATGATGGTAAAAAACATGATGGGCAACAAACCTATGATGCACTCCATGATGAACGAAATGATGAAAGATGGAAAAATGATGGGCAACATGATGGAAATGATGCACGAAAAAGGCATGATGAGCGAAGAGTGCATGGAATCCTGTAAAAATATGATGGGCGAAAAAGGAATGGACATGGAAGGAATGGACATGAAAGGAATGGATATGATGGACAAGGAAAAGAACGCCGGGGACAATCATTCCGAGCACCATTAAAAATAAAGTATAACAAAAAAAAACAGAAATTATGAAAGGTCATTGGATATGGATGGTTTTGGGCTGCGGCATTCCGTTGCTATTGATTTTTTTCGCCCCCGCACTGGGCATTACAGGATATAATGGGCTTTTTGCCTTTATCATCCTGATGTTCGCTATTCACCTATTTATGCCCCACGGCGCACATGGCCATAGTGGGCACAACCATTCACAGCATGAACAAAGCGAATCCCAAGATACAGATGAAAAACCTTTGGCTAAGCCGAAAGACGAGCACAAAGGCCATCAACACCATTAAACATCACGCAATGAAACACAAGTATCAAATAAACGGAATCGATTGTAACGGATGTATTGCAAGGGTAAAAAAGACTCTGGAAAAACATCCCTATATTGAAAAAGCAGAGATTTTTTTAGCCCCAAAAGGAGCTACGATCATCACAACGAAGCAAAACATTTCAGTTGATGAATTGCAAAAGCAACTCAATGCGCTTGATGGGTACACAATAACAGAAATAAACCAATAACAACTTAAAACAAAACATTATGCATTTTTACGACGGACATTTTGGAGGCATGCACCTAATATGGTGGATTATATGGATCATCTTTATTGCTTGGATATTTTTTATCCCAGTGGATATTCCATATCAAAAATCAAAAAAAGACAGCCCACTGGACATTCTTAAAAAACGTTATGCAAAAGGCGAAATATCCAAGGAAGAATTTGAAGAATCAAAAAAGATTTTAAAATCAAAGGACTGATTAAAAACACTAAACCTTAAAAAATAAAATGACAAAAAAAGTGATTATCAGCCTCATATTCTTGTTAGGAATACTGTTGCCAGCACAAACTACATTCGCACAAGCCAATGATAAAACCAAGCGGCAGGTGTACATTAACGGTAAAGGCGAGGTATTGGACGGTGAAACAAAACTTGGTTATATAAGCAAGGAGGATATAATATACAACAACCAAGGGAAGAAACTCGGTTTTATAAAAAATGGGGCCGTTTTTGACGCAGAGGGCAATTCCTTGGGAAAAGCAAAAAAAGGAGGACAATATTATAATAAAAATGGCGAGTTTGTGCTTTATGTTAAAGGGGACGACGAAAAATGTGAAGTTTTGGACCATAAAGGGAACGCTATAGGCTATGTGCACAAAAACTACAAGCTCCATGCCTGTGCCACCCATTGCTTTTTTGGGGAAAACAAGATAGAAGATGATATGGATGCCATATTATCAGGGTATATGGGCATTGAAAATGCCCTGGCCGATGACAACAGCAAATCTGCACAGAAAGCGGCAACAGAATTACTGTATAAAGCCACCGCCCTGAACGAAAGTTATTTGAAAAAAACCTTGGAAGCACTGTCCAAAACCATGGAAATAAACCAGCAACGAAACCATTTTGAAACTTTGTCCAACCAACTGTACGCCGTTCTCAAGGAAACCAATTTAAGAGGAAAAACACTTTATTGGAACTATTGCCCAATGGCCATGGACGGTAAAGGTGCCAATTGGCTAAGCCTAACCGAAAAAACAAACAATCCCTATTTGGGCTCAAAAATGCCTGATTGTGGTACAACAAAAGAGACTTTAAAATAAACCTCTTTGGATTGGAAATCCATAGTTTTATATTGGCAGACTGAAAGTCTGCCTCGTGAAATAGCCGATAAAGTATAGGGAAAA